>JAYTEJ010000541.1:0-2746 GCA_043735365.1 Acidobacteriota bacterium | reverse complement strand
AAAATCAGCCCGAGCGCGGGATTGAACGAGACGCCGCCGAAACTGCCGCCGCCGAGCGTGCTCGGGAATGTGACGACGTTGCCCTCGAGCGGCATCGGTGCGTAGGGGCCGGCGGCGAACATCTTGTGCGTGCTCCAGAGGGTGTGGCAGGCGGTCGCGTCCTCTGGCGTGAGGTCGTAGAAATCGCGGGCCGGATCGAAGGTGAGGCGCGCCAGCGGCCGGGGGCGGACCGGGAAGGGCTGGGTCTTCGAGGCTGCCTCGCCCGGAACGACCGACGGCGGCACGGAGCGCTCTTCAATGCCGAAGATCGGCTCTCCCGTCAGCCGGTTGAGGATGAACAGCATCCCCATCTTGGTGATCTGCGCCACCGCGGGAATCGATCGCCCGCCCTGCGTGACCTCGATCAGCGCCGGCGGTGCGCCCGGATCGTAGTCCCACAGGTCGTGGTGCACGATCTGCCGGTACCAGCGGAGCCGGCCGGTCTCCGCGTCGAGCGCGACGACGGAGTTGCCGTAGAGATTGTCGCCATGACGATCGGCGCCGTAGAAGTCGTCGGTAGGGCTGCCAAGCGGGACGAACACCAGCCCGCGCTCGACATCGACCGTCATGAAGCCCCAGGCGTTGGTGCCCGAGCGGTTCTTCCAGGCGCCTTCGGGCCAGGTCTCGCTGCCGGGCTCGCCCGGGCGCGGAACGGTGTGAAACGTCCACAACAGCTTGCCGGTGCGTGCGTCCCAGCCGCGGACGTCGCCGTAGAGCCGTCCGGTCGCCGGAGGTCCTTCGCCGTTGGCGCCGCCGGTGATCACCACGTTCCGGTAGATGGCCGGCGGGGACGGCAGGGTGAGAGGTCCCTTGCCGCCGTCGACACTGAGCCCGGGCTTGAGGTCGATGCGCCCGGCAGTCCCGAAGTCCGCCGCAAGCGTCCCGGTCTTCGCGTCGATGGCGATCAGCTCTCCATCCCCCGCGCCGGTGTACAGCCGTGGGCCTGCCGTCTTGTCGCCAGGCCAGTAAGCCAGCCCTCGGCGCGACATGTCGGTGTCGGAATACTTCCACAGCACCTGCGCGGTTTCCGGGACGAGGGCAAAGACGCTGTTGCCGGCGGGCACGTACATGACGCCGTCGATCACCAGCGGCGTCGCCTGCATGGCGGTGCCGCCGGTGTCGAAGCTCCAGGCGCGCGTCAGCGAGGCGACGTTTCGCGGGGTGATCTGGGTCAGCGGCGAGAATCTGCGGGCGCCGGGATCGTGGCCGTATGATCGCCACTCCCCCGCCGTGGTCGCGGCGCAGCCGCAGAGCCCGGCCAGCGCGGCCGCAACGACGCCGGCCCGGATCGCGGCTCGAGGCCTGCCTGGCATCAAGGTCCAGCGCTAGCGCGCCGCCGCCTGCAGGACGTTGGCCAACGACGCCGCCAGCGCCTCGATGCTGTCGCCCGCCTCCGCTTCGGTCATCGTCAGCGGCGGCGCGATGCGGAGCACCTTCTTCGCCAGCGGGCCCATGATGTGGACGGCGCGGCCGCTGGCATCGCCGAGATACGCCGCCAGCACGCAGGCGTTGGCGATGTCGGCGGCGTCCCGTCCGGCGGCGTCAGCCATTTCGATGCCCCAGACCATGCCACCCTTTTCACCGCGCACGTGCGCGACAAACGGCAGCGCCTTGAGACCGACGAGGCCGGCCTCGATGATCGCGGACGAGCGCCGGGCGGCGGCAAGGACGTCGCGCCCTTCGAACTCGTCCAGCGTCGCCATTACCGCCGCGCACCCGAGCGGGTTGCCGCTGAAGGTGTCCGAGGCTTCGCCGTAGCCAAGCCCCGCGAAGACGTCGCTCCGTCCCACCGCGCACGCCACCGGCACGCCGTTGCCGAGGCCCTTGCCGAGCACGACGACGTCGGGCTCGAGGCCGTAGGTCTCGAAGGCGTACATGTGGCCGGTGCGCCCGAAGTTCGCCTGGATCTCGTCGAGGATGAAGACGATGTCGTGCTCGCGGCAGAAGGCCTGCAGCATCTGGAGGTAGGCGGCTGGAGGATGGTAGGAGCCGCCGCCGCCGAGATAGGGCTCGGTGATCAGGCAGGCGATGCCGCGTCCCTCGGCATGAATGGCCTCGAGCTCGGCGCGGTACGGCGCCGGGTCGAACGGGGCGTCGCGCAGGGAGAGGTCGCGGCGCTCCTCCTTCGGAAAGGAGATGAACCGCACGCGCGGGTCGCGGTGCTTGTCGCGCTCGCTGCCGGTGACCGCCTCGGCCAGCCCCTTCTTGCCGTGGAACCCGTCGCGGGTCGCAATCATCAGCTCGCGCGCGGGATCTCTCGCCAGCGACGCCCAGAGCGCCTTCTGAATGGCCTCGGAGCCAGAGGCCGCCCACAGCACCTGCTCGAGCCGGCCGCCGCCGGGCTTCGACTGGAGGTTTGCCGTCAGCCGGCGGACCGCGTCGGCTTCGACCTGCGCGATGGCGTTGTAGGCAGTCATCGGCACCGCCTCGAAATACTCTCCGGCGGTTGGTATCTGCGACCAGCCCATGTAGCCGAGAAACTTCTGCTGCCACCCGACCGGGTTATGCCCGAGGTTGGCGACGAGTACGCCGGAGGTGTAGTCGTAGAGCCGGCGGCCGTCCACCGTCCAGTGGAAGGCGCCGGCGCTGCGCGCGATCGCGATCTGGCTCGGGGTGTAGGTGCGCAGCGCGACCGGCTCGCGCTCGGCGATGGTGCGCCGCACCTCGTTCGACCGGTCTTCTCCTGAGTGTTGAATCGTCATGGCTG
>JAYTEJ010000540.1:0-4384 GCA_043735365.1 Acidobacteriota bacterium | reverse complement strand
CGGCGCGCACGAGATCAAGGTCGGAGTGGATGCCGTGGCCGGCACGGTGCGCGAGCGCTTCGGCTACCGGATTACCGATCCGGCGCAGTTTTCTCCGTTCACGCCGGAGGCGTTCCGCTTCGCCGAGGCGCGCGGCAACCGCGAGGGGTCGGCGTTCGTGCAGGATCGCATCCGGGCAGGGGCCTGGACGATCGCCGCCGGGCTTCGCTGGGATGGGTACCGCCTCGCGGTCCGCGACCGCGCCTTCAGCCCGAGGCTGTCGGCCGCCTGGGCGCGGCCGGAGGCCGGGCTGGTGATCAGGGGCTCGTTCGACCGCGCCTTCCAGACGCCCGCCGTCGAGAACCTGCTGCTGGCCAGTTCGGAGGCGGCCGCCTCGCTCAACGACACCGTGGTCCGGCTGCCGGTGCCGGCCTCGCGCGGCAACTTCTACGAGCTGGGCGTCTCGCAGGTGATGGCGCGGCGCGCGCGTGTCGATCTCAGCTACTTCGTCCGCCGGATGCGGGACGTGGCGGACGACGACCTGCTGCTCAATACCGGCGTCAGTTTTCCGATTGCCTTTGCCCACGCCGACATCCGCGGCGCGGAGGTCACGCTCGACCTGCCGCCGTGGCGGAACGTCTCGGGAGCGATCGGCTACTCGCACCTGCGCGGCGTCGGCGAGTTGCCGGTCACGGGCGGCCTCTTTCTCGGGGAAGACGCCGAGGAGCTGCTGGCGTCGCGAGCCCGGTTCGCCGTCACCCAGGATCAGCGGCATACGATCAGGGGTCGGGTCAGCTACGCGTGGTCCCGCGGCGGGTGGCTGGGCGCGGTGTGGTCGTACGGCAGCGGGCTGCCGTTCGAAGAGGCTGGCGACGACCCCGCGGAGGCCGCGGCACAGTTCGGCCCTCGCATCGTCGGCCGCGTCGACTACGCGACCGGCCGGGTGCGCGCCAATGCCTCGCTGGCGCTGTCGGGTGGAGTGGTGCTCGCCGGCGGCGAGCGCCGGCGGCTGCGGCTGCAGGTGGAGGTACGCAACGTCACCGACCGCTTCGACGTAATCAACTTCGCCGGACTGTTCTCGGGCACAGCGGTGGCGGCGCCGCGAAGCATGACGCTGCGGCTGCGCGCCGATTTCTGAACCGCGGCTACTTCGCCGACTCGACCACGCCCCACGGACTGCCGCCGGTCTTGATCTGGCGTTCGACCGTGTCGCTGGCGATGTCGACGACGGAGATGGTGCCGGACGGACCGTTGGCGGTGAACACCTTCTGTCCGTCGGCGCTGACGGTGATGCCCCAGGGCCGTCCCCCGACGTTCGCGATCGTCCGGACCAGCTTCCGCTTCTTGACGTCGATGACCGCGATGCCGCCGGCGCGGCCGAGCGACACGAACAGCTGCGCGCCGTCGGCAGACAGCACCCCGCCCATCGGGCGCGACGGCGTCGGCGCGCCTTCGAGCTTCGGAATCGGAATGGTGCCGGCGCCCTTGTGGGTGCGGACGTCGATGACGCTGACCATTGCGGCGTTCTCGTTGGTCACGAACGCGGTGTTCCCGTCCCGGCTGAAGATGACGGCGCGGGGCCGCGCCCCGGTGGCGACTCGGGCGACGACCTTGTGGGTGGCAGCGTCGATCGCGACTACTTCGTTGTCCCCCTCGCACGTGACCCAGATCTCGCCGCCATCCGGGCGCACCGTGACGCCTTCGGGCTCCTCGCCGACCGGCGTGCGGCTGGTGATGGTGCCTGAGGTGAGGTCGACGATCGACATCTGTGCCGCGTCCTCGTTCGACACGTACAGCGTCCGCCCATCCGGCGACAGGTCGAACACTTCGGGGTCCTGGCCGCTGGGATAGGTGCGCACGACTTTGTGGGTCGCGAGATCGACGACGCCGATGCCGTCCGCCGTCCGGTCGGCGGGGGGCAGCTTCGACTCGTCGACGCCGGGCCCCGCGATCGGCGACCCGGACAGGGCGACGAGCAGCTGGCTGCCGTCGCGCGACAGCCGGATGCCGCGGGGGCGCTTCCCGACCGGGATCGTTTCAATCACCTGGCCGCTCGCGGGATCGACTACGAAGACGTTGCCGCCGGTTTCGTCGGAGACGTAGAGGCGCGGCCCCGTCGGGACGGCCGGCGCGGCCGCGGGGGCGGAAGCGGCGGCCGGGGCGGCGTCGGTCTTCGCCGGTGCGGATCGTCCGCATCCGGCCCCGACAAGGGTGATCAGCAGGGCCACGGCGTGGGCCGCGATCGTTGTCTTTCGCATCGATACCTCCGGAATCCGACTGGCCGAAGTATGGATCGCTTTCGCGTCCGGCGCGCCACCGCGGGCGGAGAAACCGTCGCCTCTAGTAGGAGATCGCGTCGCGGTTCTGCGACAGCTTCTGCGCGTCGAGGCCGGGCACCTTCGACAGCGTCTCGAAATCCGGAATCGGGCCGTGGTCCTTGCGATAGGAGACGATGGCCTCGGCTTCCGCGTCGGAGACCTTGAGGACCGTTTCGAGATCCTTGACGGCGCCGCGGTTGACGTTGATCCGTCCGTAGTGGCCGACGAGATACTCGAGCACCGCATTGAAGTCGTCGTCCGACCCCTGCGCGCCGCGCTCGACCATCTTGTCGATGACCTCCCCCCACTGGTCGCGGGTGCGCCGGTTGGAGAGAATCCGCAGCGCATCGTGGCAGAGGCTGCAGACCCTGGTGTAGACGGCTGCGTTCTTGTCGTCGGCCGGCGCCGCGGGCGCGGCCCCCGGCGCGGCGGCGGTCGGAGGGGCGGTCTGCGGAGGTGCGGTCTGCGGAGGTGCCGTCTGCGCCGGCGCCTGGGCCGGCGCGGCTTGCGGCGGCGTCTGCGGGGCGGCGGCGCCAGGGGTCGTGGATTGCCCGGCGCTGGCGGCAAGCGTACCGGCCAGGACGGCGGAGGCTGCAATCAGGGTTACGTCAATCGCCTTCATATGAATCTGGATATGATGAGCCGTCGCTCCAGCGGACGCCGTGTTCCATGATAGCGAGTTTGCAGCATTCGTTCCAGGTTCCGATCCGGATGGGCTGCAAATCGAGTAACCTTCCGTCGGATCCAGAGCCCCGGCGCTGCGGAACACGACGGTCTGCGCCGAAGGTGTTCGTTCTCTGGTCGCCGTCGATCAGGGCCCGCGCCTCGGGCTGGTAAGGAGCTTCTGACTTATGACCGCAATTTGCCGCGTGTGGAGTGGGGTCGTCCTGACGACGATTCTGTCGGCCGGTGAGCTGCACGCGCAGGGGCGCGGCGGCGGCGCGTGGACGACGGTGGGGGGAGATGCGCAGCGGACGTCGACGCAGAAAACCGACCCGAAAGTGTCGGTCGCGGCGCTGCAGAAGCCAGAATTCCAGTTTCTGTGGAAGCGCAAGATCGACGAGGGCAGCGCCCGCGCGCAGCTGACCCAGCCGCTGCTGCTGCCCAACATCATCGCCTACAAGGGCTTCAAGGCGCTGGTGTTCGTGGCCTCGAGCAGCGGTACTGTTCAGTCGATCGACTACGAGCTCAATCGCGTCTTCTGGACCCAGCGGCTCGCTGGCGCCCCTGCGTCTGGCGTGACGGCGGCGTGTCCGTCCATGCCGCCGGCACTGACCAAGGCGACGGCAGCGGTCCTGACGGCGGCCGGCGGACGCGGTCGGGGGGCCGGCGCCGGCGGGCGAGGCGCGGCACCGCAGGGCCCGGTCATGCCCGGCGGCCGCGATGCGGGCGACAACGTCTACGCGATTGCCGGCGACGGCATGGTGCACCTGATGAACCCGCAGGTCGGCACCGACCAGATCCCCCCGATCAAATTCCTGGCGCCTGGCGCCAGGGTGGTCGGCTCAATCCTGGTCGACAACGTCCTCTACGCGGCGACGTCGGGCAACTGCGGCGGCGCCGCCAGCGGGGTCTGGGCGCTGGACATCCTGGGCGAAGGCCGCCCGGTCACCAGCTTCGACACGAGGGGAACGGGGGTCGCCGGGGCCGTCGCGCCGACGTTCGGTACCGACGGCGCCCTCTACATCGCCACCGCCGCCGGCGACTCACCGCTGGCCAGCACCGTGGTCGCGCTCGAGCCGAAAACGCTGAAGCAGAAAGACTCGTTCACCGCCGCCGCGGCCTTCACGTCGGCGCCGATTGTCGTTCAGCACAAGGGCAAGGATCTGGTCGTCGCGGCCAACAAGGACGGACGCCTGTATGTCCTCGACGCGACCGCACTGGGAGGGCAGGACCACAAGACCCCGCTGCTCGTTGGCCCGGCGGTGGAGGGGGCGTCCGAGGCGACCGCTCTCGCGAGCTGGACCGACGCGGACGGCACGCGCTGGATCGCGGCCGCCGGCCGCACTGGCATCGTCGCCTTCACCCTTGGCGGCACGACCGACGTGCCGGAGATGCAGTTCAAGTGGCGATCGGCCGAGATCACC
>JAYTEJ010000539.1:0-7612 GCA_043735365.1 Acidobacteriota bacterium | reverse complement strand
AGATGCTTTTCGTAGACGACCATCTCACCCCAGTACTCGACCAGCATGTAGCGCGTCTCGGAGCCGATGTCCCGCAGGAACGAGCTGCCGAGGAACGACCGGCTGCGCCGCGACAGCTTCGTCCATGCGCCATCGGCGCCGTACAGACTTTCGAACTCCTGCGCGGCTCCCGCGCGTATGTCGATCTGCCACACCACTGCGACCACGAGCCCTCCTCGATGCGTTCGACGGTCTTACTTCCTCAGCCAGATCATCGTTGATTCCGCCTCATAGTGGCACAGCTGTCAGCTCCCGGCTATCAGCGGTCCGCGCGCTCTCGTCTGTCAGCTCCCGGCTTCGACTGAAGGCCGATACCGATAGCTGATCTATCATCCTCCCGTGCAACTTTACGCGGCGGCCGTCGGCCTGAGCGTGCTGGGCAGCTTTGGCGGCCTGCTCGCGGCATCCACTTTTCTCCTCCTCGGCGACGGCCTGCGGCTGAAAGTTGTGCCGTGGGCGATCAGCTACGCGGTCGGCACGCTGCTCGGCGTCTCGCTGCTGGCGCTCCTGCCGCAGGCGCTCGGCGGGCTCCCACCTACCACCGCGCTCGGGACGCTGCTGGCCGGGGTGCTGTCGTTCTTCCTCCTCGAGAAGCTGGTCCTCTGGCGCCACTGCCACGACACCACGGACTGCGAGGTCCACACCAGCAGCGCCGCCTCCCTCGTCATCGTCGGCGACGCCTTCCATACCTTCGTGGACGGGACGGTGATCGCCGCGGCGGTGCTGACCTCGATCCCGTTGGGCATCACCACCGCGCTGGCGGTGGCGACCCACGAGATTCCGCAGGAAGTGGGGGACGTCGCGATCCTCCTCCGCGCCGGCTATTCGCGCGGCCGCGCCTTCACCCTCAACCTGCTCTCGGGCCTGGGCGGGATCCTGGGGGCGGTCGCGATGCTGGCCGCGTCGAAGTCGATGCCGGGGGTGCTGCCCTACGTGCTGTCGTTCGCGGCGGGGAACTTCCTCTACGTGGCGATGTCGGACCTCATCCCCGACCTCCATCGCGGCGGCCTCGAAGGCGGGCCGCTCCGGCAGCTGCTGATGATCGGCGCCGGCATCCTCACCATCGTCGCACTCTGAAACCAAGGTCGCGCTTACCCCCGAGGTGGGCTGCGGCACTGTCCTCGGCCGGCGACGCCGGACAGCCCGGCCGTGCGCCCTCTCCGACAAAATCACGGCATTTCCTCGACTTTCGACGTCTCTCTCCTGGTACCGACTTTGCGGTCGCAGTGGTACCGGTGATCCGGATCGCCTGCACGAAGGGCCGCCCCAGCCAGGGCGGCCGGAGGTTTTGCGGCCATGAAGACCAGGTTTGGAATCGCAGTCATTGTCAGCTTCGTCCTGGCGGCCCTGGCGCTGCCCGCCGGAGCGTTCGCACAGGATCGCCGCGACGTGAAGGTGGCGGACGAGATCGGGCGCGTGCTGCGCTCGTACCCGCGCCTGACGATTTTCGACGACATCAACGCCTCGGTCGAGAACGGCGCGGTCGCGATTACCGGCAAGGTGACGATGCCGTACAAGAAGAGCGACCTCGAGAAGCGCATCGCCGCGATCGACGGCGTCCGCGCGGTGCGCAACGACATCGGCGTGCTGCCGGTCTCGCAGTACGACGACGACCTGCGCTACCGCGTCGCCCGCGCCATCTACGGCAACGCCTCGTTCTGGAATTACGCCGCCATGGCGTCTCCCCCGATTCACGTCATCGTCGAAGGCGGCCGGGTGACGCTGGCCGGGGTGGTGAACAGCAATGTCGAGCGGATGCTGGCGAGATCGCTGGCCAGCGGCCTTGGCGAGCTCTCGGTGAAGAACGACCTGCGGATCGATTCGGAGACCCGCACCGAGTAAGCCGCGGGCCGGTTACGCGCTTACCGCCGGAGGGTCGCGGGCGCCCTTCCGGACGGCGAGCCAGATGAGCAGCGCCAGGACGGTGACCGCCGCCAGGAACGCCCCCCCGAACAGCCACAACGTCCGGTGCAGAATCGACTGGCTGTCCATCTCGACCCGCATATCCACCGGGGTTCCGTCGAGCCGGTCGGTGAGGTGCTGTTCCCAGGCGAGGATGTTGCCGCGCGCCGCGCCCCGGGCCTGCCCGGTGTCCAGGTCGCGGGCGTTGTGCCAGAGGATGCGGCTCGGCAGGTGCAGCCGGAAAGCCACGATTTCCGACCCGTTCCATCCGACCTTGCCGAGCGTGCCCGGGCGGAGCGCCGAGGCCCCGACCTTCTGCTCGTAGACGTGGTGCCCGCTCTCCTGTTCGAAGCGGTAATGCGACCACGACAGCGGCGCGACCTCGTGCAGCCTGCGCACGTCGGAGACCGTCAGGCGGATCTGGACGAAGCGGCGTCCGGCCCGGCGCCACGGCGGGCTGACGCGGGTCACCTCGGTGACCGGCGACTCGTACGCGGCGCGGAGCCTGGCGGTATCGAGGCGGGCCGACGGATCGGAACCGAGGTCGAGGCCGCGCAGCGCGATGAGGGCGGGAATCGAGGCGTTGACGACCAGGGTCGCGGATCCGTCGATGGCCAGGAACAGATCCTCTTCGTACTCGTACTGCCTGCCGAACAACCCACCTTTGCACCCACCGGCCGCGGCCAGGGCGCTCACCAGGACGGCGAGCACGACGGCTCGCACAGATAACGACATTCCCCGAATGATATACTGAATATCCGCACGATCCCGCCGCTGAGCGCGCGCTCCTGCCCGGGACGAACGCCTCCGCAAACATGTCCCAGCGGCTTTTTCTGATCGACGGCAGCTCGCAGATGTACCGCGCCTACCACGCGATGCGCGGCGGCGGCCTGAGCGGGCCCGGCGGCCGGTCGACGCACGCCGTCTACATCTTCGTCACCATGCTCCGCAAGCTGCTCGCGGATCACGCGCCGCAGTTCATCGCCGCGTCGTTCGATCTCGCCGGGCCGACGTTCCGCTCGGAGATGGCCACCGACTACAAGGCCAACCGCGCGCCGATGCCGTCCGATCTCGCCGAGCAGATTCCCTGGGTCCACGAGGCCTGCGAGGCGCTCGGGGTCCCGATCCTCACCTACGAGCGCTTCGAGGCGGACGACGTCATCGGCACGCTGGCCGCGCAGGCGGTCGGGGCCGGCTTCGAGGTGGCCATCGTCACCGGCGACAAGGACTTCTTCCAGCTCGTTCACGACGACCTCAAGGTCTACAACCCGCGGGACGACGGCACCTGGTACGACGCCGAGGGGGTGAAGGAGAAGTTCGGCGTGGCGCCCGAGCAGGTGGTTGACGTCCTCGCGCTGATGGGCGATTCGATCGACAACATCAAGGGGGTGCCGGGCATCGGCGAGAAGGGGGCGCGCGATCTGATCGCCACCTACGGCAATCTCGATGCGCTGCTGGAGCATGCCGGAGAGGTCTCGAACAAGCGGTATCGCGAGGGGCTGCTGGCCCATGCCGAGGATGCCCGGCAGAGCCGGACGCTGGCGCGGATCCGCACCGACGTGCCGGTGAGCTTCGACGCTGAGGGCCTGCGCTACCGGGGCGCGTCGCGCGAGCGCTGCTTCGAGCTGTTCACCAGGCTTGGCTTCCGGACCCTGGTCACAGAGTACGCGCCCGACGCGCAGACCATCGGCAAGGACTACGTCGTCGTGGGCACCCCCGAGGCGCTGGCGCAGCTGGCCGCGGATCTCCGCGCCGCCGGGCGGTTCGGGTTCCGGGTGCTGCCGGATACCCCGTCGGCGATGCGCGCGGGGATCGTGGGGCTGGCATTTTCGACCGGTCCGCGCCAGGCGCGCTACGTGCCGCTGACGGTGCGGCGGACGGACGATTCGCTGTTCGCCTCTGAAAATCACGACACCGCCCTGACTGCGCTCGATCTGTTCGACGCGCTGGCGGTCTTCAAGCCGCTGTTCGAGGACCCGTCGCTCGCCAAGGTCGGGCACGACATCAAGTTCGACGCCATTGTCCTCGAGCGCCACGGCGTCGTCCTGGCCGGCGTCGAGACCGACACCATGCTCGCCAGCTACCTGCTGGATGCGACCCGCTCGTCCCATCCGCTGGAGGAGCTGTCGCTCGAGCACGCCGGCTACCGGGCGCTGAAAGAGGAGGACGTCTGCGGGCGCGGCGCCAAGGCGATCGCGTTCGCGCAGGTCGCGCCCGACCGGGCGCTCGACTATGCCGGGGAGCGCGCCGACCTGGCGCTGCAGGTCTCCGGCCGGCTGCGCACGATGCTGCAGGCGGAGAAGCTCGAAGAGGTCTACCGCGAGCTCGAGCTGCCGCTGATTCCGGTGCTGGTGGCGATCGAGCGCGCCGGGATCCGCATCGACGGCCCGTCGCTGGCGGCGCAGTCGCAGCACGTCGATCAGGAGCTGGCCAGCCGCAGCGCCAGCATCTTCGCGAGGGCCGGGGAGGCGTTCAACATCAACTCGCCGAAGCAGTTGTCGGAGATCCTGTTCGACAAGCTGCAGCTGCCGGCGCTCAAGCGCAACGCCAAGACCAAGACGGCGTCGACGGCCGTAGAGGTGCTGGAGGAGCTGGCACTGGCGCACGACCTGCCGCGGCTGATTCTCGAGTGGCGGGCGCTGCAGAAGCTGAAGGGCACGTATCTCGACGCGCTGCCGCAGCTGGTCAATCCCGAGACCGGCCGCGTCCACACCTGCTTCAACCAGGCGGTTGCCGCCACCGGGCGGCTGAGCAGCAGCGACCCCAACCTGCAGAACATCCCGATCCGGACGCCGCTCGGGCGGGAGATCCGCGGCGCCTTCATCGCCGACCCTGGGCACGTTCTGATCTCGGTCGATTACTCCCAGATCGAGCTGCGGGTGCTCGCCCATCTCTCGGGCGACGCCGCGCTCATCCAGGCGTTCAGCGAGGGAGAGGACATCCACGATCGCACCGCGCTCAAGGTCTTCGGCACCAACAGCGGCCTGGGCGAGAACGAGCTGCGGCGGCGGGCGAAGATCATCAACTACGCGCTGCTCTACGGCAAGACCGCCTTCACGCTGGCGAAGGACATCGGCGTCACCCAGCAGGCGGCGCAGGATTTCATCAACGCCTACTTCGCCGGCTTCCCGGCGGTGCGGGCCTTCATCGACGATCTGCTGACGACGGCGCGGGAGTCGGGAGTGGTGAAGACGATGTTCGGACGGCGGCGGCTGGTGCCGGAGCTGACCAGTCGCAACGGCCAGATTCGCGGCGCCGCCGAGCGGGTCGCGGTCAACCTGCCGATCCAGGGCAGCGCCGCCGACATCCTCAAGCGGGCGATGATCGACGTCCATCGCGCGCTGCCGTCGATTGGCGGCGGCCGCACCCGGATGATCCTGACGGTGCACGACGAGCTGCTGTTCGAGGCGCCGCGGGAAGGGGCGGAGGAGGCGGCGGCGGCGCTGCGCGAACTGATGGAGCGGGCCGTGCCGCTGCGCGTGCCGCTCACCGTCGATGTCGGCATCGGCGAGAACTGGAAAGAGGCGAAGCGCTGAGGCTCAGCGCGCCCAGCGCCCCTTGAACGCTTCCCACTCGCCCATCATGCCGGTGAGCGCCTGCGCGTGATCGCGCCCCGGCAGCCGGGCGGCGCGATCGGGCAGGATGCCCTGGACCACGAGACGATCGAGATCGGCCCTGAGGGTGGCGCCGCGATCCGGGGCGAGCGAGGCGCGCACCCACGCGGCGGTAGCCTGGTTCATGGCTTCCTCGAGATTGCCGCCGCCGCGGACCGCCGCCGGCAGCCAGTAGCCGGCCGACGCCGACCCGGCGTTCCTGGCGATCTCTGCGGTCATGCGCGCCGCGACGCGGTCGTAGAGCGGACGCCGATCCTCGGCCGGCTGCGCCAGCGCCTGCCGATCGATGGCGGTCGCCCACCAGTCGAGCACCCGTTCGTGCGCGCCGGCGCCCAGCACCACCGACGGATCGAGGACCGATTCGAACAGCGCCGCCGCGGCACCGAAGCGATCGTCGAGAAAGAGCGCCTCACCCATGCCGACGGCGAGCTCGAGGCGCTCGTGGCCGTCGAGTGGCCGCGCGTCCACGGCGCGCAGCGCCGCGATGGCGTCGGCGAGATCCGACGGCGCGGCGGTCTGGCGATAACGCTCGAGCTGAATACGGCCGAGCACCACCCGGGCGCCGTCGGCCGTGGCGGGCACCTTGACGGCGTCGCGCGCGGCGCGCTCGGCGGCGTCGTACCGGCCCTGGTTGTACAGCCGACGGGCTTCCGCGAGGGCGTCCCCCGAACGGACCGGAGCCCCCCCGAGCACGACCGCCACGAGCAGCAGGATCGCAGGCATGGGGGGATGGTAGCATAGCCGCCGCGCCCTCTAAATGACTGGCTGTCATGAGGTTAATGAGGGCCACCGGAGCAATGATGTTATAATTTTCCCGATGGCGGAGCCGACCATTGTCCCCCGGTCGCAACACACAATTTCCCGCCGCGACGTCGATCCCGACGCGCTCAAAGTTCTGTATCGCCTGCAGGAGCACAATTACGTCGCCTACCTCGTCGGCGGCAGCGTGCGCGATTTGCTGCTCGCGCGGCGGCCCAAGGATTTCGACATCGGCACCTCGGCGCACCCGCACCAGGTCAAGAAGCTGTTCCGAAACTGCTGGATCATCGGCCGCCGGTTCCGGCTGGCGCACGTCAAATACGGCAACAAGACGATCGAGGTGGCCACCTTCCGGCAGAATGTGACCGCCGAGCTCCCGCCAGAGGCGGCGGCGGCGGCCGAGGAAGCCGAGGCCGCGCAGGATGCGGCAGGCGAGAGCGTCGCCGAGCGGCGGCGCGCGGAAGATCATCTCATCCAGCGGGACAATACCTACGGCACGCCCGAGGAAGATGCCTTCCGGCGCGACTTCACCGTCAACGCGCTGTTCTACGACATCGGGACGTTTTCCATCATCGACTATGTCGGCGGCCTGCACGACCTCGAGCTGCGGTTGATCCGCTGCATCGGCGACCCGGACGTGCGGTTTCTCGAGGACCCGGTGCGCATGCTACGCGCGGTGGTGCTGGCGGCGCGGCTGCAGTTCACCATCGACGAGCCGGTGCTCGACGCCATCTCGACTCACGCGCACGAGATCGCGCGCAGCGCGCCGGCGCGGCTGGTCGAGGAGTTCTACAAGATCCTGCGGTCGGGGCACGCCGAGGAGGCCTTCCGGCAGCTGCGGGCCACCGGACTGCTGAAGGAAATCACCCCGGAGCTGTCGAGCGCCGGGGATCCACTCTGGCGATCGGTGGCGGCGGCCGACCGCTACCGCGCGCGCTTTGCCGCCGCGCCGGAGTCGATGACCAATGCGGTGCTCGCCGGCACGCTGCTGCACCCGCTGGGGCTGCTCAGCCGCCGCCGCTTCCAGGCCGACGCGCTCGAGCGGCGGATCGAGCTGGGCATGCTGCCGATCGCGCGCCGCGACATCGAGCGGCTCCAGCAGATCATCGCGCTGCAGCCGCGGCTCGTCGATCTCGAGGCGCAGCGCGGCCACCGCGCCCTGCTCCATCGCGCCGTGCTGGACGAAGCCATCACCTGGCTGGAGATCCACGGCGACCGGCCCGACGCGGTGGCCTACTGGCGGGCGCTGCAGGCCGAGCCCGTCGCCGGGCCCGACGGCACCGAGGCGCCGATCACCC
>JAYTEJ010000538.1:0-3135 GCA_043735365.1 Acidobacteriota bacterium | reverse complement strand
TTCATCTGCCTGGTGGCGACGCTGCCGATCGCCATGAACCAGTTCGGGCTGGACACCGGAGGGCTGACGCGAGTGCTGCTCTCCCCCCTTGGCGACGGCGAGTACCTGGCCGGCAAGGCGGCGGGCAACGCGATGGTCGCGGCAGTGCCGGCGGGGTTTGCCCTGGCCGCCTCGTGGGTTGCAGTGCCCGGGGTGCGCGCCCCGGCGGCGTGGGTGATGCTCGGAACCGGCCTGCTCGCCGTCTCGTTGCTCGTGGCCCCGATCGCGGCGATGCTGTCGGCCGCCTTCCCCCGCAAGGTGAACCTCAACAGCATCGGGCGCCAGAGCAACGCCCACGGCCTCGCCGGTTTCCTCGGCATCGTGGCCTACGCAGCCGCCGGGCTGACGACCCTCGGCATCGCCGCCGCGGCGTCGCACTGGCTGGCCAGTCCGTCCGCGAGAGTCGCCGTCCTCCTGATGTGGTGCGGGGTGAGCGCCCTCATCTGCCGGTTGCTGTTCAGGCCGGCCCGTCGGATTTTTGCGGCGCGCCGGGACAACCTGGCGATGCTCTGACCGCAGCCGCGGAACGTACAGCCATCGATGAGCTCGCCTCCAGCGCGTACCTCCCTGGTAACTCAGGGAGACGGCGGTGGGTATTCGGGTACTCAGGACTATCCGTCCAGGCGGCCTGCCACCGGCCATGACGCCAGTCCGGCATCTCGTCCTCGCGGGCCCAGAATTCGCCTGACCGCGTAAGTAATTTGGAAATATGGAGCTACGAGCCGTCCCCGACTTCACCGGCCCAGCTCGTGTGCCCGCGAGCCAACGGTGGCATCCCACTTGCTACTCGAGACTGCGTCGGGCCCGCAACGGGCGGCCCGGCGAGCCGCTCCGGTGTTCCGCTGGAGCAACCGCCCCGTCACCCACGCCCCCCTTACGGTTGCAGGGAGTCCGACACTCCCTGCCCCGCCATGTACAGCCCCGCACCAAGACACCGTGCTCCGCCGCGGCACCCGGCACCGTGACACCGTGCTCCTCCTTTGCACCATCGCACCTTTGCACCTTCTCAGTAGCACCGTGGCACGTGGCACCCCGGCACTTTGTTCATACCCTGGGCGTCGGAGCGGCGGGAATCTCGTCGGGGCGGCGGCGGCGCAGCCGCGCGTAGGCGGCGGTGACCTGGGCGCCGAAGAGCAGAATCACGGCCGAGGTATAAATCCAGATCAGGAACACCACGACCGCGGCGATCGACCCGTGGACGTTGAAGCGCGACATGTCGCGGACGTAGTACGAGAAGCCCGCCAGCGCCCCGCGCCACAGCAACCCGGTCATCACCGCTCCGACCCAGACGTCGCGAAACCTGACGGCGGCATTGGGGACGAAGTAGAACACCAGTCCGACCAGCAGGATGAAGATCACGGTGCTGGCAGACTTCACGGCATAGCCCTGAAGGACGATCAGCCCCGGCGTGCGGGCCACCACTTCAGAGAACCACCCGGCTTCGGCGACGTTGATGGCGCTCACCAGCAGCAGTCCGATGAGCAGGAGCAGGCTGGCCGTCGCCAGCATGATGAAAGCGATGAGTTTGTGCTTCAGGTAACTCGGCTGCTTCTCGACACCCCAGGCGTGGTTCACCGCCGAGGTGACGGCGCCGAAGACGCCCATCGCCGCCCACACGGTCAGGACGCTGCCGAGAATCCCTGGCTTGGCGCCGGCCTGCTCCATGGCGTCGAGCTGGGTGCGCACGAAATCGAACTGCCTGGGAAAGTAGTGCAGGACGAACCCCAGCACCGAGGCCCGATCGGTGTCGGCGCTCGTCACGCTGGCGAGAATCGAGAGCGCCAGCAGGAAAAAAGGAAACAGCGAGAGCAGCGAGTAATAGGCGATGGAGGACGCGAAGGTGAGGTCGTCACCGCTATAGAAGCCCTTGGCACCCCGTGCCAGGGCCATCCCCAGCAGCCGCACCTCGGCCCACAGCCGCAAGACCCGGCGGTTCAGATGCGACACGCACCCATCATATCGAACGGATTCTAGGTTCCGCGGGGTTCTACGCCCGGTCGCGTTGCGGCGCTGGCGCGCCAGCTCTCCGCGATCTCCTGGCGGAACCAGGCGGGGATGGTGCCGGTAACCGTAACCATGGCGAGTCGAACGGCCATCCGGCGCAGGGAGGGGGAGCGCAGGACGTACAGCGCCGCGCCCGCGACTGCGACGCCGACCACGACATTGGCGAGCTT
The DNA here is from genome assembly GCA_043735365.1 of Acidobacteriota bacterium. Taxonomy (GTDB): domain Bacteria; phylum Acidobacteriota; class Vicinamibacteria; order Vicinamibacterales; family 2-12-FULL-66-21; genus JALZOC01. The sequence goes on along the minus strand of JAYTEJ010000538.1, from coordinate 922 downwards.
CTCCGCGGTGCCATCAGTCATCGTGAACCTTTCGCGGCGGTACAACAGGGACGGTGCGGCGCACGAGGCGCCGCACCGCCGGAGAACAAGCCGCCGCCGGCGACGCTGGGAACCTGCGCTACAGCCGGTTGCCGGACGGTCCGCCGGTCCGCCCGCCGGAAAGGCTGCTGCCGTCGGTGCCCGTCGAGCTGCCGCCGGCCGAGTTGGCCGCGTTCTGTATGCTGCCCGCCACATTCTCGACCGCCGAACCCGCGGTCGTGCGCGCGCGATCGTAGGCTTCACGGCCGCGGTCCACCATCTGCGTCACCTTGCCGGTCGCCTGCTGATAGCCGTCGGTCGCCGTCGTCCGCAGCTTGCCGGCCTGCTCCGACAGCTTGGTCCGGAGCTCCGCACCCGGCTTCGGCGCAAAAAGCATCCCGAGCCCCGCTCCGAGGACCGTACCCGCCAGCAGCCCCATGAGGAACGACCCGCCGCCGTCCTCGCGTTCAAACCGATCGTATTCGTATGCCATGCCTGCCTCCTTCAATGTGTCGTCTACCGGCTCCGGGCCGGTGTGTGTGTTGTGGTTGTCCATGACCGGTCGCCTCAATATCTACCCGCCGCCGGGGCGGGCGGATCGTGTCGCTCTCCGAAAATCGAGGCGATGGTCGCACGCACGCCGCGCACGACACCGACCGCCTGGTTGACCTTGTCGCGGACCGAGCCCCGTACCCGATCGGCGGTCTCGTCGACCCGGCCCATCGTTCCCGAGATCGCGTGATCCATGCGCTCGGTCTGTTCGCTCACCCGCGCTGTCACGTCCTTGACATCCGCGAGGATGGCTTCGAGACGCTCGCGCAGCGGCGCGATCTGACGCTTTTCCAGATCCGCTACGAGCCCGGTCACGCGGCTGTACGCGATATAGGCTGCGATGCCCATGCCG
>JAYTEJ010000537.1:0-4796 GCA_043735365.1 Acidobacteriota bacterium | reverse complement strand
CGTAATCCCGCGGGCCGTACGGCGTGCGCGCCGGGAAGCCGCCCGGCGCGGGCGGCCGGACGTCGGCCGGCGCCGGCGGGATGGCGCGCGGATCGGGACCTGGAGAGCGGTATTGCGGGATGGCGCGCGGATCGGAACCTGGAGAGCGGTACTGCGGCATCTCGCGCGGCACCGCCCGCGGCGAGCTGGCGGCTGGCGCGCTGTACGACGGCGCCGCGGGAGCCGACCCGTAGGGGGACGCCGTGCGCGACCGTTCGCGGCCCTGATAGACCGGCAGCCCCGATGCGGAGGCGCCTGACCTGATCCTGTTGTCGTACGTGGGCGCGTTCGCAGCCGCCGGCGCGCCGGCGCGCGGCCGGATGTCGAGAGACGAGTCGCGCGTGTCCGTCATGCCCACGGCACCCCCACGTCGAACCGCCGTACCGCCGGCAGCCACGCCGCCTGCCGGCTGCTCCCGGCGGTAGGCCGGCGCCCGTTCGCCTGCGCGCGCGGGCAGCGGAGCCTGGCGCGACGGGCCGATCATCGTCCGGGAGGGGGCGGCGCCGACGCGCGAACCGCCAGGCTCGAGATTGGTGTACACCGGCGAGGTGGTCCGGTGCCCGGCGGCGGTGCCGGCGATTCTGATCGGGGCCGATGCCCTCGGCACGGCGTATGCGCGCGCCTCGGGCCCGCGGTCGCGCTCGACGAACGGACGGGCGTCGCGCAGGTCGGCATCGCGCGCCATCACCCGGCGGACGTCGTAGCCCGCCGCGAAACGCCGTTCCGGGACGGCCGTCCAGGCGCGCCAGTGATCGCGGCCGCCGCCGTAGACATTGACGACCTGGACCACGGGACGGTTGTTCCATCCGAGCGGGCACCAGCTGACGTAGCCCGGCGAGTAGGCCCACGACACCCAGGCCGGCGCCCAGCTGCGGCCGGGAATCCAGAACCACGCGCCCGCCGAGATGCCCCAGCGGCCGTAATGGTGCGTCGGCCACGACCAGCGGTCCGCGCCCACCCAGGTCCAGCCATAGGGACGCAGCGACACCCAGCGGCCATTCGAGTACGGCCGCCAGGTCGCAGCCACCGACGGGTACCAGACGTAGCCGTAGGAGGACTCGTAGCGCCAGGCGCCGGAGTTCGAGAACGAATCCGCGTAGGGACGGACCTCCACGGGCAGGTACTGCGACGACACGCCCAGCCGCTGGTCGCGCCGCGCCTCGGCCCACTGATCGAAGCCGTCGAAGGTGGCGGAGTTGAAGGCGTAGGCGTGAGACGGCGCGGCGCCGGCGCGCGCGTAGGCCCGCTCTCCGGCGCCGAGCGGCGTCTCGCCGGCGTCGGTCGACAGCACCGCTGTTCCACGAATGACGGCGAGCTCGAGCTCGGGATCGGCGCGGTCGCGGAGCACGGAGAGCCGGTAGTCCCCGGCGGCGTCGATCATCGCGGATCCGCCCGGCGCGTCGATGCGATAACTGACGCGGCCGCGGCCGGGTATCGAGAGACGGACACGCCCGTCCAGCAGCCGGACCAGATCGTCGGACTGGAAATCCACCGTGGTCCCCTGGTCGAGGTCCAGCGTGCTGCCATCGGCGAACAGGATCTCGACGCGCCCGGCGCTGGTGCGCACGCGATCGCCGGCCAGCAGCGGCATGTTCTCGGGGGAGGCGTCGGCCTGGCCGTCGCGCTCGAGCGCCGCGGAGCCCTCGACCCAGGAGATGTGGGCCGGCGGGTCGGACGAGACGTCCTGCGCGTAGACGGAGGCGCTGGACAGAAGAAAGCTGGCGCAGAGCAGTCGGGCAGCGCGGCAGGACATAGCGGACCTCACAACCAGGTGCCGGCGACCAGGACCGCCGATGGACGAGCATCGTCGGCCGCGTCACCGGGGCGCCGGGTTCGCGTCGGCAGGGTGGCATCCACATTATATGCACAGCTGTCTCGTGCGCGCACGCTGCTCGCCCTGCAGTCAACGCCACGCCGGATCGCCCGCCACATCTTCATCCGTTTCATCGTGTTCATCCTGCTCGCCGCAGTGGCCACATGGCTGGGGCTTGGACCGGTCGTCCACTCCCGGCAGGTCTGTTGGCCGGCATCGCGAGCTGGCCCACCACGCCCCGAGCCCCGCCGTCGGCGGGATTCGTGGCGCCGGAGGTGGGGCAGTGTGCGGGCCGCCCCGCCGGGCCTCGAGACGCAGCTTCAGGCCCGACTGGCCATTGACCACTGCCCATTGACCACTCACTACTGGTCACTGCCCGCTGGCCACGGACCACTGGCCATTGACCATTGGCCATTCACGACTGGTCACTGCCCGCGGGCCATTGACCGAGGCCACGGATGCGACGGACGAGCACGGATGGTCGCGGAGTCGTCTCGCGAAGCGTGAAGCGGTTGGGCCGGCCGTCGACCGACCCCGACGGCGCCGCAGGCGCCTCCAACCGTCCACTGGCATCTCCGCCTGGACGAGGATCGCGCCTGCAACCGCCGAGTGGTCTCACCCGCAGGCGCGCCGCGATATCGGGACGTCTCCGTGTCGGTCCGTGTTATCCGTTCCATCCGTGTAGCTGTGTTCATAAGTCAATTTGACAGAGCGATTTAGACATAATCACGTGGTAGTGCTTGACAGCCAGCGGCTCATATTTTATATTAGTAGCGTTATAAAGCTTTAGAGTTTGCCGCACATCCCGGCGGCGTGACGCGAGGACACAAGACATCATGAGCAAGATCATTGGAATCGACCTGGGCACGACCAACTCGGTGGTCGCCGTCATGGAGGGCGGCGAGCCGGTCGTCATCACCAATCCCGAGGGCAGCCGCATCACGCCCTCCGTCGTCGGCTTTGCCAAGTCGGGGGAGCGGCTCGTCGGTCAGGTTGCCAAGCGCCAGGCGGTGACGAATCCGGAAAATACCGTTTTCTCGATCAAGCGCTTCATGGGCCGCCGCTTCGACGAAGTCAACGAAGAGATGAAGATGGTCCCGTATTCCGTGATGCGCGCCTCGAACGGCGACGTCCGCATCAACGCCTCGGGCAAGGATTTCTCGCCGCCCGAGATCTCCGGGATGATCCTGCAGAAGCTCAAGCAGGCCGCCGAGGAATATCTCGGTCAGACCGTGACCAAGGCGGTCATCACCGTCCCCGCCTATTTCAACGACGCGCAGCGTCAGGCGACCAAGGATGCCGGCCAGATCGCCGGCCTCGAGGTCATGCGCATCGTCAACGAGCCGACGGCCGCGGCGCTGGCCTACGGGCTCGACAAGAAGAAGGACGAGACGATCGCCGTCTACGACTTCGGCGGCGGCACCTTCGACATTTCAATCCTCGAAGTCGGTGAGGGCGTCGTCGAAGTCAAGGCCACCAACGGCGATACCCATCTCGGCGGCGACAACCTCGACCAGCGCATCATCGACTGGATCGTCGGCGAGTTCAAGAAGTCGGAAGGCATCGACCTCTCGAAGGATCGGATGGCGCTGCAGCGGCTGCGCGAGGCCGCCGAGAAGGCCAAGATGGAACTGTCGACGGTGCTCGAGACGGAGATCAACCTGCCGTTCATCACCGCGGACCAGACCGGCCCGAAGCACCTGACGATGAAGCTGACGCGCTCGAAGTTCGAGCAGATCGTCGAGGAGCTGCTGCAGAAGACCGTCGGCCCCACCAAGCAGGCGCTGGCGGATGCCGGCGTCGACGCCTCCGGCATCGACGAAGTGGTGCTGGTCGGCGGCTCGACCCGGATTCCGCGCGTGCAGGCGATCGTCAAGGAGCTCTTCGGCAAGGAGCCGCACAAGGGCGTCAACCCCGACGAGGTCGTGGCGATCGGCGCCGCGATTCAGGCGGGCGTCCTCGCCGGCGAGGTCAAGGACCTGCTGCTGCTGGACGTGACGCCGTTGTCGCTCGGCATCGAGACGCTCGGTGGGGTGATGACGACCCTGATTCCGCGCAACACCACCATTCCGACGCGCAAGAGCGAGACCTTCTCGACCGCGGCCGACAGCCAGACCAGCGTCGAGGTCCACGTGCTGCAGGGCGAGCGCCCGATGGCGCGCGACAACCGCCCGCTCGGCAAGTTCCACCTGACCGGGCTGCCCTCGGCGCCGCGCGGCGTCCCTCAGATCGAGGTCACCTTCGACATCGACGCCAACGGCATCGTCAACGTCTCGGCCAAGGACATGGCGACCCAGAAGGAGCAGAAGATCACCATCACCGCCTCGAGCGGCCTCTCGAAGGAAGAGGTCGACAAGATGATGAAGGAGGCGGAGTCGCACGCCGAGGACGATCGCAAGCGCAAGGAAGAGATCGAGACGCGCAACCATGCCGACCAGGCGGCGTATGCGGCCGAGAAGATGCTCAAGGATGCCGGCGACAAGCTGCAGGCGTCCGACCGGCAGCCGATCGAGGCGGCCATCACCGAGCTCAAGGCGGCGATCGAGAAGAACGACGTCACCGAGATGAAGCGGACGATGGAGGTGCTCAACAGCGCGCAGCACAAGGCCGCGGAAGTGCTTTACAAGGCGGCGAGCGCCGGCGGCGGCCAGGCCGGCGGCGAGGGGCCGTCAGCGGAGCAGGCGGCGCCGGGGGCCGGCGGCAGCACCGACGGCGATGTCATCGACGCGGAAGTGGTCGAAGAAGAGAAGAAATAACCCGTGGACTATTACGTCATTCTCGGCCTCGGTCCGGGCGCGAGCCCGGCCGAGATCAAGCGGGCGTATCGGCGGCTGGCACGGCGGTTTCACCCGGGCATCAACCCGGGTGACCGCACGGCCGAGGCGATGTTCCAGCGTATCTCGGAGGCGCACGACACCCTGAGCGATCCCGAGCGGCGGCGGCA
>JAYTEJ010000536.1:0-5162 GCA_043735365.1 Acidobacteriota bacterium | reverse complement strand
CAGGGCGACGACGGTGAACTCCATGTGCACGTCGATGCCGCGATGCACGCCCTGATCCTGCAGCGTTCGAATCAGCTCGAGGCCAGTACGGTCGCCGACGTGGGCCAGGCGCGGATAGCGGTGGCCGCCGAAATTGCGCTGCAGGATGCGGCCGTCCGGCGTGCGATCGAAGACCGCCCCCCAGGCTTCGAGCTCGCGCACCCGATCGGGTGCCTCCTTCGCGTGCAGCTCGGCCATGCGCCAGTTGTTGACGTTCTGGCCGCCGCGCATCGTGTCGGCGAAGTGGACCCGCCAGCTGTCGCGGTCGTCGACGTTGGCGAGCGCGGCGGCGACGCCGCCTTCCGCCATCACGGTATGCGCCTTGCCGAGCAGCGACTTGCACAACAGCCCGACCCTGACGCCCGCGGCAGAGGCCTCGATGGCGGCCCGCAGGCCGGCGCCGCCGGCGCCGACGACGAGGACGTCGTAGTCGTGAGTTTCGTAATCCATCACCCTCGGGATTGCCGCTGCTCCTGCCGGCGGCTGGCGCAGGCGTCAGCGGTGTATGCCGGCCGCACGGCGGTCAGAAGAGCCGGTAGTCCGTCCAGACGCCCATCGAGCACAGGCGCACATACAAATCGGCGAACCCGACCGAGCACAGGCTCAGCCAGGCGAAGAGCTGATGGCGGCTGTTCAGGCCCGACACGCAGTTGTAGCAGCTCGATCGCAGCGGAGACGACGAGAGGACGTCGCGAGAGCCGCCGACCAGGTGCCGCAGCGAATGGCAGCTGAAGGTGTAGCCCGCCAGCAGCAGTGCGTTGACGGTGAGCACGAGGCTGCCGACGCCGATGCCAAAATGGCCGCGGCCGGTCGCCGCATCGGTGAACCAGTACGACTGCACCGCGTCGGCCGTCAGCACCGCGATGAAGAGCAGACCGAGATAGAGGAAATAGCGGTGCACGTTCTGGAGCACCAGCGGAAACGAGCGCTCCCCTCGGTACTTGTGCCGCGGTTCGCCGACGGTGCAGGACGGAGGGTCCGCCCAGAACGCCTTGTAGTAGGCGCCCCGGTAGTAATAGCAGGTGAACCGAAAGCCCCCCGGCGCCCAGAGAATGAGGAGCGCCGCAGAGAAGGGCACGGCCCCAGGCCACCATGCCGGGTTCGGGCCGAACCACGCGTGGCGGCTGTCGCCGAACAGCAGCGGCGAATAGAACGGCGAGAGGTAGGGTCCGGACTCGTAATGAGTGCCCTGGAAGGCCGCCCAGGTCGAGTAGACGATGAAGGTGGAGAGCGCCAGGAAGACCAGCAGCGGCTGGAGCCACCACGCGTCGCGGCGAGAGGTTTCCCCGAACTTCCGCTGGGTCAGCGGCCAGACCGCCTGTGCCATCGCGACGTCTCCTCGCTGGGGTTCGTTGTCCGCAAACCATACCGGCCGCCGGACTGGATTGCAAGCCGACCGACTCGCCGGCGCGCACGCTACCGCCGGTCCGCGTGCCCCTTCCTGGTCCAGTACCAGTAGAACGGCAGCCCCATCACCATCAGGCCCAGCCCGGCGAACGCCCGGCCCGGCGTCGTCACGAGCGTGCTGACGATCAGCCAGCCCGATACCAGCAGGAACAGCGCCGGCACGACCGGATAGCCCCAGGTGCGATAGGCGCGGTCGGCATCCGGCATCGTGCGGCGAAAGACGAATACCGACGCCGTCACCAGCGCGACGAAGACGAGGACAGCGAACGTGGCGTAGTCGGTCAGGATGTCGTAGGACCCGGAGAGCACGAGGACGCCGGCCCAGACGCCCTGCGCAATGAGCGCGCGGATCGGGACGTGCGAGCGTGGGCTGAGCCGCGCCAGCGGCGCAAAGAAGACGCCGTCGCGCGCCATCGCATAGGGAATGCGGGCGCAGACCAGTCCGGTGATCTGCAACGCCCCGAAGATCGACATTGCCAGCACGCCGGCCATCACGGTGGCGGCGCCGGCGCCGAGCACGCGCGAGACGACGACGGTGGCGACCGCCGCCGACTGGGGAATGGCGGCGAGCTCCGCGGGGGCGAGCACGTAGAAGTAGGCCGCATTGACGAAGATGTAGAGCGCCGCAATCACGCCAAGGCCGCCGAGGATGGCGAGCGGCAGGTTGCGGCGGGGATTACGCACCTCCTCGGCGACATAGGTGAGCTCGTTCCAGCCGGTGTAGGCCCACATCGCCCCGAGCATGGCGGCGCCGAACCCGGCCGCGCCCCCCTGGGCCGCCGCCGGCACATCACCGCACGCGCCGGACGTCGACATCGCGAAGTGCGTCCACGAGCCGTCAGCCAGGAGCATGGCGCCGACGCCGATGCCGAGGAGGAGCGCGATCTTGAAGGCGGTGAAGACCGTGGCGATCCGGCCGCTGACCGCGACGGCGGTGCAGTTGAGCAGCGTCACGAGCGCGACCGCCGTCAGCGCCGTCGCCTGCAGGCCGGAGACCGAAAGCGGACGCCCGAGCAGCAGGAAGCCGAAGGAATGCCGATCGAGCAGCCCGCCGGTCAGGATGTTGATGAAGATGGCAAAGCCGGCGGCCAGGCCGGCGCTGGCGCCGGAGCTGGCGACGAAGAAACGCGTCCAGCCGAAGAGGAAGCTGGTGACCGAACCGTAGGCCTGCCGGATGAAGACGTATTCGCCGCCGGCTCGCGGCATCAGGGCGGCCAGCTCGGCGTAGGTGAGCGCGCCGGCGAGGCTGAGCAGGCCGGCGACCGCCCACACGGTGATCACCAGGCCGGGCGACCCGACGTTGCACGTCATCACCCGGGCCTTGAGGAAGACACCCGTGCCGATCACGTTCCCGACCACCACGGCGCCCGCCGCCGCGAGCCCCAGCCCGCGGACCAGGCCGCCCCCAGGCGTCGGCCCCGCTGGCAGGCTCGTCCCGGGAAGGTCGCTGACTGCTGGCATCGACTACACACCGAGCCTGAACAGCTGCCGCGCGTTCGTCCAGGTCAGCTTGCGAAAGACGTCAGGGGCGCTCGCGCCCTTCAGCAGGGTCAAGGTCTCGCGTGCCACGCACTTGCCCGCCAGCCGGGCCGCGCGCGGGTTGTGGGCCTGCGAGACGCCAGCGCCCCTGCCGTCGGCGCAGGCGCAGTCGCTGCCGAAGATCAGCTTGTCCTGGTGCCGTTTCAGGAAGTCGCGCGTGAAGGCCGGGTCCCGCGAGAGCGCGTTGTTGCCGGAGTTCGCGGCGAGGTCGCCGAACAGGTTCGGGTAGTCGCCGAGCAGCTTGTCGGTGATGCCGCCCCTGACGATCGGGCCTGACGGATAGTCCACGTCGTTGGCGTAGTCGGCGCTGACGTTGGCCCAGAACGCATCGGCGTGGCCGATGAACCGCGTGCGGGGAAAGGCTTTGAGGACAGCCTCGAACTGCTTGAAGCCGGTGGCGAACAGCCCCTCCCCCTCGAAGTGCTGGACCTCCTGGAAGTGCACCATGATCGGTACGTTCAGCTCGGCCGCGAGCGCGTAGAGCTGGCGCAGCTCCGGGCCGTCCGCGGCGACGTGAGCCTTGATCTCCCCCAGGCCGACCGCGCCGTCGGCCACCGCCCGGCCGAGCGCCGCCTCCGCGCCGGCTCTGGTGATGTCGGTGCTCGCGGTCCAGGCGAACAGCCCGGGATGGCTGGCCGACGCAGCGCGCACCTGCGGGGCTGCGGTGTCGCGCGCCAGCAGCACCGCGTGAGTGACGCCGCAGCCCGCCATGTGGGCGTAATTGGCGTCCGGCGCGGCGCGCAGATGAAGATGGGTGTCGAGCACCGGCCCGCCCCAGTCGGGTGCCGGTTCGCCCTGCGATGCCGCCAGCGGCATCGCTGCCAGTGCCGCCGCGGCCGTCAGGAAGGCGCGTCTGTCCATGTTCATCATCGGATGGCTCTCGTTCTCAGCTCCCGGCTCCCGGCTCCCGGCTCCCGGCCCTTGGCTCCCGCCTCCCAGTGTCCGCCGGCCGCCGACGCCCAACGCTGAAGATCTCCCGTTGCGTCGCCCGCCGCCGGTATCGGCTTCCTCAGATCGGCCGTACCAGCCCGCGGGTGGTCGCCGCCGTATTGCGAATCAACGCGAACACCGCCACCGCCGCCAGCAGCGGCACCAGACTGGCGCCAATGAGGATCGGCGCGAACGAGTAGCGGTCGGCGACGACGCCGGTCAGATAGGTCGCGGCAATGGTGCCCAGACCCGCGCCGGCGCCGCCCAGGCCGCTGACCGTCGCCACCGAGTTGGGACGGTAGATGTCCGCCGGCAGGTTCAGCAGCATCGTCGACAGTGCCGCGTAAGAGCACGTCGCAATCGCGAAACAGGCGGTCAGCGCCACCAAACTGGTGAACAGCAGGCTGGCCATCAACAGGCTCATGCCGACCGCCGTTACCGCGATCACCGCCTTCCTGGCGGCGCCGACGTGCCAGCCGCGCCGAATCAGGTGGCTCGAGACGCCGCCGCCGAGGAAATTGCCCGCGTCCGCCGCCACGAACGGCACCCAGAAGGCCAGCAGTCCGCGCTCCAGCGAGAAGCCGCGCGACGCGAGGTAAATCGCGAACCAGTCGGTGATGAAGAACCAGACCGGATCGGTCAGCGCCTTGCCGATGACGATGCCCCAGGTCTGCGGGAGCCGCAGCAGCGTCCGGTAGCTGGGCGGGGGCCCCTGGTCGGCGGCCGGGCCTTCCTGCTCCCGGTCGGCGAGGATGTAGTCCCGCTCGGCGGCCGAGATACGCGGGTGCGCCTCGGGTGGGTGATAGGACCAGCGGAACACCGCCAGCCAGAGAAAGCCCAGCGCGCCGGTGATCAGGAAGATGGGCCGCGAGCTGCCGAAGGTGTGCAGCAGTCCGAGCACCAGCAGCGGAGCGACGGCGGCGCCGATCGAGGAGCCGCTGTCGAAGAGCGCCACCGCCCAGCCGCTCTCGCGGCGCGGGAACCATTCCGAGACCGCCTTGGTGGCGCCGGGCCAGTTGCCCGCCTCACCGGCGCCGAGCAGGAAGCGGAAGACGCAGAACGACCGCAGCCCGACCGCGAACGAGGTCAGCATCGCGGCGATCGAGTAGAACGCGACCGCGACCGTCAGGCCGGTGCGGGTGCCGACCTTGTCGAGCAGCCGTCCGGCGATCGGCTGGCCGAGGGTGTAGGCGACGCGAAAGGCGATGATGATCAGCGCGAAGTCGGAGTTGGTCCAGTGATGCTGC
>JAYTEJ010000535.1:0-11109 GCA_043735365.1 Acidobacteriota bacterium | reverse complement strand
GGCCGGGTCAGCAGATAATCGAGCACGCGCGAGTCGCGCAGGTACATGTTGAGGAAATACGAGCTGTCGCGGTCGGTGTTACCGACCTCGCGATAGTTGCGCGGCACGGTGCCCGCGGGTTCCGAGGGCAGCTTGTCGTGTGAGTCGACGTCGAGAACCAGCCAGCCCTCCGCCGCGCGCTTCGCCACCGCGCCGGCGTTCAACGCATAGACGCCCGCGTATTGCAGCTGGATGACCGCAGGGTACCTGCCTTCCGCGGCCGGCCTGGCGACGTAGCCGTGCGCCTGGGATCCCAGCGCGTCGAGCCGGAACATCTGCAGCGTCACGCCAGGCACCTCGGTCCCAACCGGCGTCAGCGCGGCATTGATGGGTATCCTGGCCTGCGCGGCGAGCTTGCCTTCCCAGAACGCGTCGAAATCGGCCGGACGGGGTGTAGACAGGCCAATCTTCCCCGGCGCCACCGCGGCGCCGACGGCGTAAAGGCCGGTATTGCGCCCGGTATTGCCTCCTTCGAAATGCGCGACATCAGCAGCCGGCGCCGATGCCGGTTCGGCGTAGGCTTCGACGGCGACATAAATCATCTCCGGCTGGTCGGCGACGATCTCGATGACCGCTTTGCCGCTCGAGAGATCGAGCTTGCCTTCCTTGAGGACCGAGGCGTTGTTGCGGCGGATGGTCCATCTGTACGCGTAGGTCGGCGGCGTCGGACCTGGAGTGACCGTCCAGCCTACGGTCTGGCCGACTTCATAGACGCCGCCGGCGTGATCGGGCGTGAACACGAGTTGCTCTGGAATCGCTGCTTTCTGCGCAGACAGCGGGAGCGCGGACAGCGCGAGCAACAGCAGAATTCGCGACAGCGTTCGATGCATGCACACTCCTGAGGGGGCCAACGGCTGAAGAACACAGTATCTTCCGCCGGCAGCGCCCGGACAACCTGTGCTCCTGGCTTCAACATCAGGCCAGCGTTGTGAACCGCGAGGCATAGCGGACGACGCAACGTTTGCACTGTACCCGTGCGCTCGGGCCGCCGTTCGACGTCGCCGGTCCGTCGGGAGGCCTGACCGCGCTGGCCTTCAGCGCGCGGATTTGAGAAAGGCGAGCAGATCGGCGAGCTCGGTCCGCGTCAGCAGATCGCCGAAACCTGGCGGCATCAGCGAGATGGTTCCCGGCTCGATCTCCGCGATGTCGCGCCTGGAAATCCGCGTCTCGTCGCGCTCGGTCGCGACCACGATCTCGTCCGGCAGGTCGTTGCTCCTGAGCAGACCCGAGCGCGTCTCGCCAGAGCGCATCCTGACGACCACCGGCTCGTAGCCGCGTGCGAAGCTGGCGCTCGGGAAGAGCACCGCTTCGAGCAGGTCGCGTTCGCTGCGTACCTGCCCGATCCGCGTGAGATCGGGTCCGATCCTGCCGCCCATGTAGCCGATGGCATGGCACGCGCTGCACCCTGCCTTCGAACCGTTGAACACCGCCTGGCCCAGGGCGACGTTGCCTCCCTGCACCGCGGGAAGCAGCGATTCGAGCTGCCGCAGCTGACCGGCGGCCTCGACGCGGGAGGACGCGAGGAGCGCATCGCCGGCCTGCTGCACCGACGGCGGATACCGTGCCAGCACCGGGCGCAGCGCATCCGCGCGTACGCTCGAGCGGCCCTTCGAGCGGCCCAGCGCCGCCACCATCGCCAGTCCAGCGCCTTCCTCGCCCTCTACGGCGAAGGCGTGCAGCAGGCGGGGGAGATCGAGCGGCCCGGAGGTCTCGAGCGAAGGGATCAGCGCCTGCCGCTGCGCGGCATCGAGTTCCGCCCGTTCCACAACCGTCGCCGCCGCGGAGCGGATGGTGGATGGCTGCGACGGCTCGAGGCCGGCCACGACCAGGGCGAAGACCTCCGCAGACATCCCGGTCACGCCCCCGGGAACGGCTGCGAGCGCGTTCAGCCGCACGTCGACCGGTCTGGCCCGATCCTGTCCGACGGTGCGCAGCGCCGCGGCGATGGCCGGAGACGCATCCCTGCGAGCCGGCGCGGACCGGACCACCGACAGCGCCAGCGCCACGCTGCCGTCGTCCCGGGAGCCGAGTGCACCGATCAGCGGATCGATCCAGGCCGCCGGCAGGACCTTGAGGCGCGTCCGGGCGACCTCCGACATGGCGCCGAGCGCCGGGGCGCGCTCTTCGCTCGACGACGCCCGCGACAGCGCGGCTGCCAGCAGCGCCTGGACGGCGGGACTGTCGCCGAACTGGACCAGCCGCTGCTGCAGGTCTTCACGGCCCGAAGCTGTGCTGGCGGCCAGGTGCGACGCAAAGTACCGCGCCAGCGGCTCTCCCCATTCCGGATGGTGACCGGCGATCCACCAGGCGGTGTCCTTCAGCACCCGGTCGGACGCATCGAGCAGGGGCACGATCGTGCCGGCATCCAGTGACCCGTGATCCATCTGGTCGAGCGCGATGAGCGCCGCCCGGCGCGCGCCAGGCGCCGACGGCTGGACTGCTCCCCTCAGCGCAGTGGGATCGTCGATCTCGATCAGGGCGTACGTCACCGAGTGCTCCAGCACGCGGTCGAGAGGAGTCGCGGCGAGCGCCAGGAGGTCGGCCACGGCCCGCGCATCGCCGGCCCGGCCCAGGGCCTCGGCGGCGGCGCGCTGGATGGCCGGGCCACCGGACCTGAGCGCCGCTCGAAGCTGTGGCACCGCCGCAGCATCCCGCCACAAGGCCGCCGAGTGTATCGCCGCGTGGCGCACGCTCTCATCGCCGTCGTCGAGGGCCAATCGAGCAGCGGCCCTCGCCGCGCTGTCGTCCATCCGTGCCAGGGTCCAGACGGCCTCTCGGCGGGCGCCCGCTGCCGATGACGTCAACAGAATGTCCCGCAGCGAGGCGACGGCCGCCTGCCCGCCCCTGGCCAGCTGCTCCGCGGCTCGTCGCCGCACCGCCGGCCGGCCATCCCCCAGCAGCCGGGCCAGGCTGGTCGTAGACAACGCGTTCCATACCAGCGTCAGTCCGCGCGGATCGCGCACGGGCGCCGCGCCGGCGCGGCGGACACGATAGATGCCGCCGAGGACGTCAGGCTTGGCGAGCTGGGACGTCGGGCAGCACAACTTGAACCAGGGTCCCGTGTCGACGATCAGCAGGCTGCCGTCGGCGTCCTCGATGACGTCCGTGGGATGGAAATCGCGGCTGTCCGAGACGAGAAAGTCGGAACTGCGGACCGCGAAGGTGGCGCCGCTCGGCTCGAGCTCGTGCCGCGTGACCTTGCGGAGGTTGAACATCGCAGCGAAGAAGTTGTCGCGGAAGCCGTCGCCGAAGGTGGCCGACCCGTAGCGCGTCAGCCCGGCCGGCACCGCGGGACCGAGCTGCGCCATGACCGGCATGAGATCGCCGGTGCGCTTGTGGCCGTCGATCACCGCGTGCGGCTTCCCGTAGACCCCGCCGTAGACGGCGTGCAGCAGGCCGTCACGCTTGCCCAGCTGCGGCTGTTCGACGAAAGTCGCGCTCAGGATTTGCTCGCCGGTCGCCGTGAAGGCGACGTCCACCGGATTGTCCATGCCGCCGGTCATCACGATGTCGATGGCGTCCGCACCCGGGCGCCGGCGGAAGATGTGCGACGCACGTGTGACGAACGGCTTACCGGCCCACTCGTACGTCTGTTCGGCAAACGCCCCCTTGGTCCAGTAGATCCAGCCGTCGGGGCCCAGATAGGGGCCGTGCAGATCGTTCGCACAACCGGTCAGCGTCTTCCCCTGGAACCATTCCTCCCGGCGATCCGCGACGCCGTCGCCGTCGGTGTCGGTGAGCTTCCAGATGCTGGGCGGAGCGGCCACATAGAGCGAGCCGTCCAGCCACATCGCCCCTTCCGGGAACATCATCCGGTCGGCAAAGACGACGCTGCGGTCGAAGCGTCCGTCGCCGTCGCTGTCCTCGAGGCGGACGATCCGGTGCGGCCTGTCCGCGAGCTGCTTGTCGACCTTGTCGTTCGATCCGGAAGAATCGGCGACATAGAGCCTGCCCTGTTCGTCGAAGTCCGCCACGATCGGACGATCGACGAGCGGCGGCCCGGCGACCCGTTCGACGACGAAGCCGGGCGGTACCGTGAGCGTGCCACTGGAGGACGAGGCGGACGGCTGCGCGCCCTGAACGGCCATCGAGGCGAGGCCGAGTAGTGTGCACCAGGCCATCAAGCGCGATCGCAGCGCCCGGCCGGCGCGGGTCGTGGCTTGGACCAGAAGGCGCGGGTCGGGATGCGAGGTGGATGATGCCATCTGCCTGGTCTACAGTCAGGGGCGCGAGGCGAGCCCCGGATCGTGCCGCAGATTGTACGTCGAAGGAGCCGCCATCGACGCCGCATTCCGCGCCGGCACGACCCGTTGATCCTTCCGGGCTTGACGCGGGGTGTGTCGCCGGCACTCAATGGTGGCGTCGAACCATGCTCTCCAGACTGATCAGACGTACTCACATGTACGCCGCGCTCGTGCTCGCGCCGTGGGTGCTGATGTACGCCCTGAGCACGCTGGCGATGAATCAC
This sequence comes from Acidobacteriota bacterium, assembly GCA_043735365.1. Taxonomy (GTDB): domain Bacteria; phylum Acidobacteriota; class Vicinamibacteria; order Vicinamibacterales; family 2-12-FULL-66-21; genus JALZOC01. Next base: position 6,602 of record JAYTEJ010000535.1, on the reverse strand, counting down.
CGGATGTGGTTCACCGTTTCAGGAGCGGCGCCGGCGTTCAGCGAGGAACGGCGTGTCGCTTACGAGTCGGCGCTTCCGGCGGACGCGCCAGCCGATGCTGTGGCGCGGCAGATGTTGACCTTCCTCGGACTCGACGGCGCGCACGCCGCCAGCCGCCGGGCCGACGGCACCATCGTCGTGACGCGGACGGACCTGCTGACGCCGCGCCGCATCACCTACCGCCCGGCGGACCGCACGCTGACAGTCGAGCGCCAGCAGCCCCGGGTGACGTCGCTCCTCGAACGTTTCCACCGCCGCCGCGGCTATGCAACCGGCTACCGACTCGACACGGCGTGGGCTGTCACCGTCGATCTGTTCATCGCCGGCATGCTGCTGTGGGCGTGCTCGGGGTTGTGGATGTGGTGGGAGATGAAGGTCACGCGTGTGGCGGGGGCGGTCGCCATCGGGGCCGGCCTGGCGCTCTTCGCCGCCTTTCTGGCGACGATCTGACCATGACCCTGACGCACCTCAACCGCCGCGCGCATCTTTACCTCGGCCTGGCGCTGGTGCCGTGGGTGCTGATGTACGGGCTGTCGTCGATCCCTTTCGCGCACGCGCCGTATTTCCAGGCCCGCGACGCGGCGAAGGAGTTGCCGCTGTGGACCCAGCGCCCCGGGATTCCAGTGGACGCGCCGATCCCGGAGGGCCCGGACGAGCTTCGCGGCCTGGGGGCCACGCTGCTCGACAGGGCCGGCATTCATGGGACGAACTTCGGCGTGTTCCGCCAGGGGCCGGCGCAGATCAATGTCTACTCGTATTCGTTCTGGCACTCCACCCAGCTGAAGTACTACGCCGATCGCCGGGTGATGACGGTCGAGGATCGGCGCTTCCGCTGGGACCAGTTCCTGACCGGCATGCACGCCCGGGGAGGCTTCGAGCAGGATGGTGTGATGCCGTTCGCCTGGGGGCTGATCGTCGACCTGGTGTGCCTCGGACTGATCGGCTGGGTCGCGTCCGGAATCTACATGTGGTGGACGCTGCCGCACCTGCGGCGCTACGGCTGGATCGCCCTGGCGTCCGGGATCCTGCCGTTCCTGTTCTTCACGCTCAGACTGTGAGGGCATTGCCCCTCTCCTGACACGACTTTGGAGTGTCCGCGGGTTCCGGCCGGGCGCGCGATGGCGGCGCCTACTCGATCTTCAGCAGCTTCAGGACGGCCTTGAGCCCGGCGGTGATCGTCTGTTCACCGGCGTTCTGTTGCCCCCACGCGGTGCCTGTCTGGTCCGTCGAGAATGCCGACTCCGCCTCGCGCCGCGCCTTGGCCAGGTCGAGCAGCAACTCCGGCCGGATCGGTCGCGGCGCGGCAGCCGCGGTCAGTGTCCGGACCACGCGTTCGACCTGCGCGAGGTCGAGCATCGACAACGGTGATCCGCAGTGGACGCAGGCTGAGGTGCTCGCGAGATCGACCGGCGCCCCGCAGTTGGCGCAGTGGATCTCCTGGACGTTCCGGCGCAGCTGCTCGATCTGCTCGGCCGAGAGCGGGCGGATGAACTGCTTCTCGCGGAGGAAGTCCAGGAACGTCACGAGGCGGCCGTGGCCGCGCTCGCAGCGCAGGTACTCGAACGGCGTGTTGCGCTGGCGGTCGTGAGTCGGCAGCAGGGGCGTGCGGCAACGGGGGCAGCGGGGCGAACGGGCAGACATCGGCGCCGGCCGCTCTGTCTGCTCGCCAATGACGCGAAACAGTTGCAAGGTGGACGCGGGAGAGAGCTGCACGCTCTCGCGGGCGTCGAACCAGATCGCCTGGCACGCGGTGCAGACGTCCACGGCGATCGGGGTGCCGACGTGGCTGTCGAGCGCCATCGTCGTCATCTCCACGCTGCAGCCGGGACAGGTCATGCCGTCGCCTCGATCCGTTTCTCGGATCGAGGGAGCCGCGGCAGCATGGTCATGTGCAGTCCTCGTGCCGTCGTGAACCTCTGGTGGCGTTGCCAGAGCGCCATGACACCACGCGCCTGCGACGACGAGACGAAGCTGCCGCGACAGCAAGGTAAAAACAGGCGATGAATCGAACAGGCCAGGCGAGGGTCAGCGCTCGAGGAAGGCGTCGAGCGACCTCCAGGCCCTTGCGCACGGGCCCCATTGCCGGCGTCCCAGTCCGTCAGGAAGCCTGACCGCTCTGGCTCTGCACCACACCGAACACGCCAGCTCCGCCGATGACGGTCGTCGCCGCGTCCGGGACGACGACGTCGGTGCGGTGCGCCGAGGCGCACAGCCATCGATCGATGGTGCGATGGACCACGAACGAAATGATGGTTGTGCGTGGTCCGGGCTGGCCGACGGCGGCGGCAGGCGCCTGGTCCGACAGCGTCATCCGCGCGTGCACCAGGGCGATGTCCGCAGCCAGCAGCTTCACCGTCGTCTCGTCGATCGCCAGGATCGAGTTGCCGGCCAGCGGTTTCAGCCCGTCCGCGTGCGCCTTTCGTATCGACTCGCGGTCGTGCCAGCACACACCGGTGACGTTCACGAACTGGGCGTCCTCATCGAACAGCCGGGCGAGCGCGTCGGGGTTGCGGTCGTTCCACGCCCGCGCGAACAATCCCGGAATGTGTTCCGGCCGTGTCTGTTCGGTCGAGGAGACTTCCTCCAGCGCCCAGCGGCCGTGGAACCCGACGAACTCAGCCCCAAACCGGTAAAGAATATCCGCGGCCGCGACGCGCTGGGCCCGGCGCTTCGCCAGCACCATGATCACGTATCGCCCGGCCCGCACGTCCTCGACGTGATGCGTGAGGTGTTTGAACTCTTCGAGCTCGAAGGCGCGAATCAACCGCCGCTGCAGTTGCGCGAGGAAGCCATGGTCGGTGCCGGTAGGATCGAGGCGCTTGAGATCCTCCTCCCCGTGCAGCATCTCGACGTCCTCGCGGCTGAACCCCGCCTGAAGTAACGCGTCAACGGCCGCACCCGCCTTGTCGGCGTCGCGGATCGTCCCGATGACGCGATTGGTCGGGTAGGGGATGAAGCTCCTGCGCTCGGTGCTCACTTCATTCATGGCCATGCCTCTGTTCAACGCTTCGCCGGAATCGAGGGTATGTTCATACGCCCGGCCGCTGCCGCTGTCAAGACCAACACGAGCCTCTGTCAACGCGAAATAGAAATGTCCCCGTTCTTAGCGAAATAGAAATGTCCCCTTCCGAGGCTGCCTGTGGGAGCTTGTGGAAACCGTTCTGTGGTTGCCAAGCAGCGGTGGGCGCGCGGTTCGCCGGCAGCCGCGACCGAGCGCTGCGGCTGGAGCTGAAACGGCGCCCGCGCTTCGCGCGCTTGACCGTCGTTCCAGTTCGTGGTTATATCGCGGCCGAAATCCCCGGGATGTCGCTGTCGTTCACACTGCGCCGACTTTCATGAAAGGCGAGGACGTGGCGTCTCTGCGTAGTCCGCATCTCGACTGTGAGGGCGTGCCGGTATGGCTGCCCTCGACCGGCGCCCGCCGGGTATGCCGTCGCTCACCCTCCCGCCCGCAATCCCCGGATGCATGAGGCGCCATGACCAACGCAGGGGTCCCCCGCAAACGACTGCTCCTTCTCGCTTCCGCCGCTGCCCTGGTGATGATCGCGAACTCGGTGCAGCTCGCGGCGCGGAACCATGACCTCGATCAGGCGCCGGCTCCGGCGGCTGCGGCCGCGCCTGTCGCGGCCGCACAGGCCGCGGCGAAGGCGGAGGCCAGCAAGGACATGGCGAAGCCCTACGTCGAGGCCGAGTACCGGACCTTTCCGGTCGTCGGCAGCCGCGTCGCCATCTGGTCGGTCGCGCAGCTGCACCTGCTGTTCGCCGCCTTCGTCCTCGCGGTGCCGCTGTTCGCCTTCATCATCGAGTTGATCGGCTACAAGACCGGCGATGCGCGCTACGACCGGCTGGCCTACGAGTTCACCAAGCTCCTCTCGGTGTCGTTCTCGCTCACCGCGACCTTCGGCGCGTTCCTGACCTTCATGCTGATCATCCTGTATCCGAAGTTCACGAACTACCTGATGAGCGTCTTCTCGCCGACGTTTCTTCCCTATGTCCTGCTCTTCTTCTTCGAAGCCTTCTTCCTCTACGCCTACTACTACGGCTGGGGAAAGTTCCATCCGCTCGTTCACCTCGGTCTGGGGCTCGGCCTCAATCTCGTCGGCACCGGGATCATGATGATTGCCAACGCCTGGCTGACGTTCATGATGTCGCCGCGCGGGATCTCCGACGCCGGAGCGGTACTCTCCGTCCGGGAGGCGGTCTTCAATTACACCTGGATGCCGATCAACGTCCATCGCTTCATCGCCAACATCGCCTTCGGCGGGTCGATTGCCGGGGCCTACGCGGCGGTCAAATTCCTCCAGGCGGAGACCGACGAGGAGCGCGCCCACTACGACTGGATGGGCTACATCGGCAACTTCGTCGCGATCAGCGCGTTCCTGCCGCTGCCCTTCGCCGGCTACTGGCTGGCGAAGGAAATCTACGCGTTCTCGCAGACGCTCGGGCTGACGATGATGGGTGGGGCGTTCTCGTGGCTGTTCATCATCCAGGCGGTGCTGATCGGGAATCTCTTCCTCGCCGCCAACTACTACCTCTGGCTCGGGATGGGGCGGGTCGAGGGGGTGCAGCCGCTGCAGCGGTTCATCAAATACCTCCTCATCGGCATCACGCTCTGCTTCATGGTCTGGGCGACGCCGCGATCGATCATCGCGACCGTCTCCGAGACCCGGGCGATGGGCGGGTCGTCGCACCCGATTCTCGGCTATCTCGGTGTCATGTCGGCCAAGAACACCGCCGTCAACATCCTGATTCTGACGACGTTCATGAGCTTCCTGCTCTACCGCCGCACCGGGAAGGTCGCGACGGTGGCGTGGGCGAAGTCGGGCCACGCGGCGCAGCTCTTGATCTTCGCGGGCGTGGCGATCTTCGTCATCTTCCTCGGCGTCTACGGCTACTTCGTCGAGGCGATGGTCCGGATCAAGCTCTCGGTGCCGCAGGTGCTCTCGGTGCTGTTCGCGATGGTGTCGATTACCGCCATCGATCTCTTCCTCTTCCGCGGCGCGCGGAAGACGGGGGAGGTGCGCTGGGGCCGGATGCCGCCGATCTCCCAGTACGTGCTGATCTTCATCGCGGTCACCTTCACCTGGCTGATGGGGCTGATGGGCTACGTCCGCTCGGGCCTGCGGCAGCACTGGCACGTCTACGGCGTCATCCGGGATCGGTCCGCGGACGCGTTCACGCCCACCCTCGGCTTCGCGACCAAGGTCGTCTCGGTGACGGTGCTGATGTTCTTCCTGCTGATTGGCGTGGTGTTCTGGCTCTCGAGCCTGCACGACCGCCCCGACTTCGAGCGGCCGGGGAAACGGTCATGAGGGTGCCGCCCATCCTCCGCATCAGCGCGCTCGTGGTCGCGACGACGGCGTTCTATGGCTATATCGGGCAGATGGTGCCGCAGAAGGAAGTGCAGCCTCCAGAGGAGACCGACCTCTCGGGCTACGTCAGTACCGCCGGGATGGCCAAGATCGGCCGCCAGATCATGGAGGGCAAGGGGGTCTGCCTGACCTGCCACACCATCGGCAAGACCAGCGGCCCGCTCCGGTTTCCTGATCTCGCTGGGGTCGATATCCGCGCCAAAACCCGTGTGCCGGGCCTGGATGATGTCGAGTACTTCGCACAGTCGATGTACGAGCCCACCGCCTACGTCGTCGCTGGATTCCCGCCGGCGATGCCGGTCATCAACAAGCCGCCGATCGGCCTCACCGATCCGGAAATCCTCTGCGTCATCGCCTACCTGCAGTCGCTCGGCGGGACGCCGACGGTCACGCTCCAAACCAAGCATCACTACAACAGCGGCGCCGCCGCCGCCCCGGCCTCGGCCCCGGCAGCGCCTCCGGCCGCCCCGCCGCAGGGCTCGCAGTTGAGGCCGGCCGGGCCCTCGCCGCACGTGACCACCATCGCCCGCACGGGGGACCTGGCACGATGAACCTCCTGGTCGTCTTCGCCGTCGCCGCCGTATTCGGGGTGATTCAATTTCTCCGGGGCAGCCTGCTGCTGTGGGTGGCCGCCTGGTGGGCCGGGCTCTACGTCCTGCTCCGGTTCGGCTTCACCGTGCCGATTCCCAGCTCGGTCGTCTCGCTCTACATGGGCATCGTCTCGATCGCGCTGCTGGCCTACGTGTCGTCCAGCCAGGAGCGTCGCGACGAAGTCTCCCGCCCGCTGATCCGGTTCATGACGGACAAGCGCTACACGGCGCTGCTTGGCGCAACGATCGTCGCCATCCCGGCGCTCGCGGCCGCGAACGTCTATGTCAAGATGAACGTCCCGCTCGAGCCGCCGCTCTTCTCGCGAACCGTTCATCCGGCATCGCCGTCCGAGATTACCGTCCACGACAAGAAAATCGACCTCGACACCGGCGCCAACCCGTTCCGCCATCTCGAGACGTCGAACCCGGCGGAGTTCCGCGAGCACGTCGAGCATGGCCGCCAGGTCTACTATCGCAACTGCGTGTTCTGCCACGGCGACAGCCTGTCGGGCAACGGCATGTTCGTCCACGGGCTGGACCCGATTCCGACCAACTTCAGCGACAAGGGGACGATCGCGATGCTTCGCGAGACCTTTCTGTT
>JAYTEJ010000534.1:0-4520 GCA_043735365.1 Acidobacteriota bacterium | reverse complement strand
GGAGCCCTGACCGGCGAAGTTGCCCCTGCCGGGCTCGAGCCGATCACCCCAGGCGTAGCGCTTCCCTTCCAGCCCGCCGCGCGCCGCCTTCTCCCATTCTGCCTCGAACGGCAGCCGCACGATCCGTCCGGCGGCCGCCGACAGCCACGCGCAATAGGCAGCGGCATCGTCCCAGCGGACCAGGTTGACGGGATGGTCGAGCAGCCCCTCGGGAGGCTCGACCTCGGTCCAGACATAGGGCGTGCCGCTGGCCCGGAAGGCCTGCTCGCGCTCTTCACCGCCGGCGGTGACGACCAGGGGGAGCTCGTAGATCGCGGGCGGGCGATGTCCCGTCTCCCGGACGAACCGTGCGTACTGCCGGTGGGTGACTTGGTGCCGGCCGATTTCGAAGGCATCGAGGCGGATGCTGTGCAGTGGCCGCTCGTCTTCGGGGCCGTCGGACGACCCCATGTGGAACTCTCCCGGGGGGATGGTGACGAGTTCGGACAGCAGATCGTCGGTGTCGGGCATGTGCGGGAGGGCGCCTCAGGATAGCCCAAGTTCATTTCAGCTACACTTTCGAGCATGAGACTCGAACCGTTCGCGCTGGAACGGATGCAGTCGAGGTGGGAGAACCGGGTCGCGTGGAACCTGTCGGAGAGCGGCGTCCATCCGCTGCGCGTGGAGGAGCTCGCCGACACCGACGCGGACCGCGCCGCCGTGCTCGCGCAGGACCTCGGCTACCCCCAGACCAACGGCACCGCCGAGCTCCGCTCGGCGATCGCGGCGCTGTACCCCGGCGCCGAGGTCTCGCACGTGCAGGTCACGAACGGCGGTTCGGAGGCCAACCTCGTGGTGTTGTGGCACCTCGTCGAGCCGGGCGACGAGATCGTCATGATGACGCCGAACTACATGCAGATGCGCGGCATCTCGCGCGGGCTCGGCGCGGTGGTCCGGCCGTGGCCGCTGACCGGCGGCGACGGGGCGCGCTGGCGTCCCGATCTCGAGGCGCTGGGCGCGCTGGTGTCGCCGAACACGCGCGCCATCCTGCTCTGCAACCCGAACAACCCCACCGGGGCGCGGATGACCGGCGAGGAGCTCGACGGCGTCGCCGCGATTGCCGCACGCGCCGGCGCCTGGGTCGTCTCCGACGAAATCTACCGCGGCGCGGAGTTCGACGGCGTCGAGACGCCGTCGATGTGGGGGCGGTACGACCGCGCCATCGTCACCAGCGGGCTCGCCAAGGCGTACGGGCTGCCCGGATTGCGGATCGGGTGGGCCGCCGGACCGCCGGCGGTGATCGAAGCGCTGTGGGGCGTGCACGACTACACCTCGATCGCACCCGGGGCGATCAGCGATCGGCTGGCGCGGATCGCGCTCGCGCCGGCGAGGCGGGCGTTGATCCTCGCCCGCACCCAGGGCATCGTCAGCGCCAACTATCCGATTGTCCGGCGCTGGATCGAGCACCGCGGCGACAGGCTCCTTCACACCGCGCCGGAAGCCGGCGCCATCGCCTTCATCCGCTACCGCCACGCCATCAATTCGACGGCGCTGGCCGAGAAGATCCGTCAGCAACAGAGCGTCCTCCTCGTCCCCGGGGACCACTTCGACATGGACGGCTACCTGCGCATCGGTTTCGGGACCGATCCCGCCCACCTGTCGGCGGCGCTGGCGCTGACCGGCGAAGTGCTCGACCCGATTCCATAGCCGGCGGCCGATCTCCCATGGCCACCGACGTCCCACCGCTCCACGGCACCACGGTCGTGGACTTTACCCGCGTCATGTCGGGGCCGTACTGCACGATGCTGCTCGCCGACATGGGCGCGCGGGTGATCAAGATCGAGCACCCGGCGCACGGCGACGACACCCGCGCCTGGGGTCCCCCCTTCGTGGCAGGCGAGAGCGCCTACTTCCTGAGCGTCAACCGCAACAAGGAGAGCCTCGCGCTCGACCTCAAGGCGCCCGAAGCCCGGGGCATCATCGCCACACTGCTCGCAGCGGCGGACGTGCTCGTCGAAAATTTCCGGCCGGGGATCATGACGCGACTCGGCCTCGGCTACGAGGCAGTGTCCAGGGACTACCCCGGGCTGGTGTACTGCTCGATCTCCGGCTTCGGCCAGACCGGGCCGCGCGCCGGTGAGGCCGGCTACGATGCCGTCATCCAGGCGGAGGGGGGGCTGATGAGCGTGACCGGAAGCCCCGACGGTCCGCCCTTTCGCCTCGGCGTGCCGATCGCGGACCTGGCAGCGGGCATGTTCGCCGCGCAGGGCATCCTCCTGGCGCTGCTCGCGCGCACCCGCTCGGGACGCGGCCAGCGGGTCGACGTCGGCATGCTGGACGCCGCCGCGGCGCTGCTCACCTATCAGGCCGGCATCACCTTCGCCACCGGCCACGCCGCCGGACGGCTCGGCAATCGCCACGTCTCGATCGTCCCCTACGACACCTTCGCGGCAGCCGACGGCACGCTGGTCGTGGCGGTGGGCAACGACGTGCAGTGGCGCCGCTTCTGCGCGGCGCTGGGCGCGCCTGGTCTGGCAGACGACGGGCGGTTCGCCACCAACGCGGCGCGGGTTCAGCACCGTGATGCGCTGCGGCCGATCCTGGAGCGGCTGCTGACGCCGCGCACGCGAGCCGCGTGGGTCACGACGCTGCGGGAGGCGGGAGTGCCGTGCGGTTCCGTGCGCGACGTGGCCGAGGCGCTCGCCGATCCGCAACTCGAGGCCCGGGCGATGATCGAAAGCGTCGATCACCTGACCGCCGGCGCCATCCGGGTGCTGGGGGTGCCGATCAAATTGTCGGACTCGCCCGGCGCGGTGCGCACCGCGCCGCCGGCACTCGGCCAGCACAGCGATGCGATTCTGCGGGCCGACTGCGGTCTGTCCGGGGAGGCGATTGCGGCGCTGCGCGCCACCGGCGCGCTGGCGCCGTGACTCGGCCGGGCGGAGGCTACTTCTCGATCAGGGGGGCGATTTCCCTGAGGAGATAGTCGAGCACGTCCTCCTCGGTCAGGCTGGCGATCGGCCGTGCGGGTGCGAGCTCGCGCTCCGAGCTCACCATCCGCCGCCCCCGGCCGCGCGAGGTCCGGCCGACCACCGCGGGAGGATCGGCGTCGGCATCGAGCGTCAGCTCGATGAACTCCTCGTGGGACCGCTCCGAGGCGAGACGGACCGACTGTGCCGGCGTAAAGACCTTGAAGAGGTGCCCCTCAGAGGTCAGCGCGGTGGCGAGCTGGTGGAAGATCGGCACCGCCCGCTGCTCGAGGAAGGCCTCGTAGTCGCGCGCCGCGGCATCCGTGCGCCGCCGCCGTTCGCCCGCCGCGGTGCGAGCCTCCTCGACGGCCGCCCGCAGGCGCCGCCGTACTTCCGAGACTTCCATCGATCAGGCCCGCCTCTCTACGCCGGAAACATCGACGCCGTCGCGCTCGAGCGCAGCAATCAGCGCGGCGCGATCGGGCGCCACGCCGCAGGCGTCGGCCAGACTGACGACGCCGTCGCGCACCAGCGCGCCGAGCGCGTCCACCATCGGGCGCATGCCAAGACTGCGGCCGCTCTCGATGGCGATCGGCAACTGGCCGGTCGAGCCTTCGAGCAGCAGCTTGCGGACGGCCGGGCTGCTCAGCAGGACCTCGCGCGCGGCGGCGCGGCCGCCGCCGATCTTCGGCACCAGGACCTGGGCGACCACGGCACGCAGGGCGCCGGCGAGTGAGGCGCGCAGCTGCGGGCGGCGATCGGCCGGGAAGGCATCCACCAGGCGCTCGAGCGCCACCGGCGCGGTCGGGGCCGAGATCGATCCGAGGACGAGGCGGCCGGCGCGGGCCGCGTCGAGCGCGGCGGCAAGCGCCTCGGGGGCGCGCAGATCCTCGATCACCAGCACGTCCGCCCCTTCGCGCAGGGCCGATCGCGCGGCCGCGGCAATCGCATCGCCGTCGCCGCGGACCTCGCGCTGGCTGATGAACGAGTGGCGGCGCTCGTGCCGCACCCGGATGCGCGACTCGATGGTGATGACGTGCTCGTAGCGGGTGCGGTTGATGACGTCGACGAGCGCGTTGAGCATCGACGACTTGCCGCTGGCGCGCGGCCCGGTGATGACGATCAGGCCGTCGGCGGCGCCGCAGAGCGACTGCACCTCCGGGCCGAGCCCGAGCTCGTCGGCCGAGCTGACGTCGGCGGTCGGGAGATGGAAGATCAGGCCGGCGCCCGCCTGATCGTGGAAGGTGACGCAGCGGACCTTGCCGACGCCGGGCACGGTACAGGTCCATTCCGGGGCGGTATCGGCGACCAGATTGCGCGGCGCGAACTCGAAGATGAAGCGCTCGACGTCGCCGGCGGCGATCGCCGACTCGGTCCCGACGACGTTGATCTGTCCTTCGACGCGCATCATCGGCCGGGTGTCGACGACGGCGTAGACGGTGGAGGCGCGATGGCTGGCGGCGGACCGCAGCAGCTCGACCAGCGACGCCTCGGTCGACGCGGCCGGCGCGGAGAGCGGCGGCGGCTGGTGCAGCTTGAGCGAGGGGCGCACCAGGGTGCGGAGAACCGCGA
>JAYTEJ010000533.1:0-7147 GCA_043735365.1 Acidobacteriota bacterium | reverse complement strand
CGCATGGCCGCCGAGACCGACCGTGCAGTCGACAAACAGCCCGCCGCGCCCCGGCTCGAGCAGGGCGAGGGTCTCCGCGAGGAGCACGGGAGCGTGAATCGGGGCCGCGTCCATGTTTCAGATTCCGAAATTCGACAGGGCCTGCGCGTCGTCGTCGGTGAACGGATCCCGCTGGAGCTTGGCGAGGAACCGCTCGTGATTCCAGACCTCGAGGTGGTCGTACTGGCCGAAGACGTCGACCTCTCCCGCCATGCCGGCCGAATCGCGCAGCCGCGGATGCACCAGCACCCGGCCCTGGTTGTCGAACTCGGCGACCTTGCCGTAGTAGTTGACGCGGTCGAGAAAGCGCTGCCGCGCCGGGTTGGAGGAGGGGACCGTCGCCAGCTTCTCCTCGAGCGCCATCCAGACCGGCATCGGGTAAATGCGGACGGACTCCCCCGTCAGGCTCGTCACGAACAGCTCCGCTCCATGGCGCTCCTCCATGAGGGCCCGGAAGGCGTTCGGGATCTTGAGCCGACCCTTCTCGTCGATTTTTGCGGCCTGGTTACCTCGGAGCACGGCCGTTGACTCCACTTTGCTCCATTAATTTCCACCGCGATAGTAGAGAACGGCCCCTTGGATGTCAAAGCAAATCCATGATGGCGTTCAAGTTACGCTTTTTTTTCGCTACTCGAATTGGCTCATCAGCAGGATAGGGTGATTGCCCTGATGAGTCGGCCCTCAAGCCACTCAAGGGGGGCCGCCGTCAACCCTCCCCATCGCCCGGCGGCACGCGTGCTACGATCCGTGGTTTGTCCGGGCCCGGCGGCCCGGCCGGTTCCAGCGGCGTCAGGGGCGTGCAGGTGCGTGGTAAGGTGCGACGGAAATGACGGTGCGGACAGTCCTCGTCTGCGAGGCGCAGGTGCCCTTCGTCCATGGCGGCGCCGAGGTCCACGTCCGCCAACTCGTCCGTGAGTTGCGCGCCCGCGGTTTCGCGGCAGAGCTCGTCAGCGTCCCCTTCAAGTGGTATCCCAAAGAGGAGATCCTCCCCCATGCCGCCGCCTGGCGACTGCTGGATCTCAGCGAAGCCAACGGCCAGCCGGTCGATCTCCTCATCGCCTCGAAATTTCCCACCTACTTCGCGCGGCATCCCAACAAGGTGGCGTGGCTGATTCACCAGTACCGTGCCGCCTACGAGCTCTGCGGCACCGAGTACAGCGACTTCTCCCACACCGAGCTCGATCTCGGCCTGCGCCAGCGTCTCATCGACCTCGACACCGCCTCGCTGGCAGAATGCCGCCGCCTCTACGCCAACGCCCGCAACACCGCCGGCCGACTCGCGAAGTACAACGGCCTGCAGGCCGAGGCGCTGTACCATCCGCCGCAGCTGGCCTCGCGCCTGACGCCGGGGCCCTACGGCGGTTACGTGCTCTCGGTCGGCCGCATCGAGTCGGTCAAGCGCGTCGACATGATCATCCGCGCGATGGCGCGGGTCGATCCCGGCATCCGGCTGATCGTCGCGGGCGACGGCACCCAGCGGGCCAACGCCGGGCGCGCCGCCGAAGCCGCCGGCGTCGCCGATCGCGTCACCTTCCTGGGCGGCGTCGGCGACGAGGATCTGCTCCAGCTCTACGCCGGCGCGCTCGCGGTGATCTATCCCCCCTTCGACGAGGACTTCGGCTACGTCACCCTCGAAGCGTTCCTGGCGCGCAAGCCGGTGGTGACCTGCACCGACTCGGGCGGGCCGAACGAGTTCGTAGTCGACGGCGTCAACGGCTTCGTCTGCGCGCCGGAGCCGGAGGCGCTCGCGGCCGCGATCAACCGCCTCGCGGCCGATCGCACCCGCGCCGCCGCCATGGGCGATGCCGGCCACGAGACCGCCAGCGGCATCACCTGGGACGGCGTGATTGAAAAGTTGGTTTCCTGAGCCGCGAGAAGTGGCAGAATTGCCACGCCCCGTGAAGCTGATCATCCAGATACCGTGCCTCAACGAGGCCGCGACGCTGCCCGCCACCCTCGCCGACCTGCCGCGGTCGATACCCGGTATCGACGTCGTCGAAGTCCTGATCGTGGACGACGGCTCGCGCGACGGCACCGCCGCGGTGGCCCGCGCCCACGGCGTCGAGCACGTCGTCCGCTTCCGCCGCAACAAGGGGCTGGCCGCAGCGTTCATGGCCGGCATCGACGCCGCCCTCAAGGCCGGCGCCGACTTCATCGTCAACACCGACGCCGACAACCAGTACGCCGCCCACGAGATCCCCAAGCTGCTGGCGCCGCTGCTGAGCGGCGCCGCCGACATCGTCATCGGCGACCGCAACATCGGCGAGCTACGCCACATGTCCTGGCGCAAGCGCCAGCTGCAGCGGCTCGGCAGCTGGGTGGTGCGACAGGTGTCGAACACCTCCGTGCCCGACACCACCAGCGGCTTCCGCGCCTACACCCGCGAAGCAGCGCTCCGGATGACCGTCATCTCCGAGTTCTCCTACACGCTCGAGTCGATCATCCAGGCCGGCAAGAAGCGGATGGCGATCGCCCACGTCGCGGTCCAGACCAACGCCCGCACCCGCGAGTCGCGGCTCTTCGACAGCATCTTTTCCTACATCAAGCGCTCGGCCGCGACCATCGTCCGCATCTACGCGATGTACGAGCCGCTCAAGGTCTTCACCTACCTGGGCCTCGGGGTCCTCGGTATCGGCCTGGCGATCTCGCTGCGGTTCCTGTTCTACTACTTCACCGAAGTCGGCTTCGGACCCGAGCGCCACCTGCAGTCGCTGATTGCCTCGGCGGTGCTGATGATTGTCGGCTTCCAGGTAATCGTCATCGGCCTGCTGGCCGACATGATCTCCGGCAACCGCAAGCTGCTCGAGGACCTGCTCTACCGCGTCCGCAAGCTGGAGCTCCCCGACCGGCGCCCGCTCGAGGCCATTCCGCCGGCGGAGTCCGCGGCCCCCGAACGGCGGGGGCGCTGATGGCCGAACCCTCCTCCGTCTCGGTGGTGGTGCCCGCCTACAACGAGGCCGGCGGCATCGCCCAGGTGGTCGCCGACCTCGCCGCCGATGCCGCCTGGCACGAGATTATCGTCGTCGACGATGGCTCGACCGATGCCACCGCCGCGGCGGCCGGCGCCGCCGGCGCCATCGTCGTCCGGCATCCGTACAACAAGGGCAACGGCGCCGCCGTGAAGAGCGGCATCCGCCGCGCCACCGGCGACTACGTCCTCATCGTCGATGGCGACGGCCAGCACCGTCCCTCCGACGCCAGGCGGCTGGTGTCGCGGCTCGGCGAATACGACCTGATCATCGGCGCCCGCTCTGCCGCCACCCAGGCGACGTTCGCCAGGAAGGTGGGCAACGCCACCCTCAACGGCCTCGCCACCTACCTCACCGGACGCCGGATTCCGGATCTGACTTCGGGGTTCCGCGGCGCCCGGCGTGAGCAGCTTCGCGAGTTCATCCACCTCCTCCCGAACGGCTTCTCGACGCCGACGACGACGACGCTGGCGTTCATCAAGGCGGGATACAACGTGGGGTTCGAGCCGATCGAGGCTCGGCAGCGGTCCGGCGCGTCGAAAATCCGGCTGGCGCGCGACGGCGCCAAGTTCCTGATGATCATCCTCAAGATCGTGACCATCTTCAGCCCGCTGCGCATTTTCCTGCCGCTCAGCCTGGCCTCGCTGACGCTGGGCGCGGCCTACGCGGCGTGGACGATTGCCACCCAGCACCACGTCGCCAACTCCTCGGTGCTGCTGATCATGCTGGCGGTGATCGTGTTCCTGGTGGGACTGGTGTCGGAACAGATTTCGGCGCTCCGTTTCGAAGGGCGCCGATAGTGTCCAGTCACCGTGGATCGTGGCATACGTCCCGGAGCGCGGTGCCCGGATCGCAAGGCGCGACGAGCGAGAATACTGGAGTATATGAGCGAGGAGCCACGCCGCGAGCCGGGATGCCCCGCCCGGGAATGATGTCGCGAACCACGGTGACGGGACACTAAGCTAACCGCTGGCGATGGCCCTCGATCCCGCGCGCGCACGACGGCTGATCCTCGGCGCTGCGGCCGCGGGCCTCGTCTTCCGGCTGCTCTTCGGCCTGCTCTACTGGACCGGCAAGCCGCTGACCCACGACGAGCAGGAGTACCTCGCCCTGGCGCGCAGCATCGCCGAGGGGCACGGCTTCGCCTACGACGCCGCCCACCAGACCGGGACCGCGCCGCAGTTCGGCCGTGCGCCCGTCTACCCGCTGCTGCTCGCCGCGATCGGCACCGGACACGAGTACGACGCCTCGCCCGTCCGGGTCAAGGCTGCGCAGGCGCTGATTGGATCCGTCGGGGTGTGGCTGATTGGCCTGCTGGCCTTGCGGCGCGCCGGACCCGCTGCCGGCGCCGCCGCCGCCGCGATTGCCGCCGTCTATCCGCCGCTGGTCTGGATCTGCGCCTACGTGCTCAGCGAGGCGCTCTACAGCACCCTGGCGCTTGGCGTGGCGCTGCTGCTCGACCGCGCCATCGATCGCGCGCACCTGGCCCGGCGCAGCGCCGCCGGTGCGCCGCTGACGATCGCCGCCGGCGTGACCGCCGGCATCGCCGCCCTGGCCCGCCCGGCGATGTTGTTCTTCCTGCCGCTGGCCGCGCTCTGGCTGTGCCGTCAGCGCCGCGCCGCGCTCGCGCTCCTGCTGGTGGTGATGGCGCTCGTCACCATCGCCCCCTGGACGATCCGCAACGTCCGCATCTTCCACCGCTTCGTGCTGATTGCCTCGGAAGGAGGGGTCACCTTCTGGACCGGCAACCATCCGCTGGCGCGCGGCGAGGGGGACATGGCCGCCAACCCCGACATCAAGCGCGCCGAGATCGCATTCCGGCAGGCGCGGCCGGGGCTGACGCCGGAGCAACTCGAGCCCGAGTATTACCGCGAGGCGCTCGGCTATATCGCCCGCCATCCGTGGTGGTGGCTCGGGCTGCTGGCGCGGAAGGCCTTCTACACCCTGCTCCCGATTGGTCCGTCGTATACGCTACACTCGACGGCGTACTGGGCGGCATCGGTGCTGTCGTATCTGCTGCTGCTGCCGTTTGCCGCGCTCGGCTGGCGGCGGCTCGACCGCCGTCCGGAGGCGCTCTTCGTGATGGCGTTCGCCGCCGTCTGCGCCGGCCTCGTGTTTTTCCCGCAGGAGCGGTTCCGGATTCCCGTGATCGACCCCACGCTGATCGTCTGTGCCGCTGGCTTCGCTGACCGCTGGATCCGCTGATGAACGTGCTCGTAGTCGTGCCGACCTATAACGAGCGGGAGAACCTGCCGCTGCTCGTACAGGGCGTCCTCGCCCACCCCGGCTTCCGGATGCTGGTCGTCGACGACGGCTCGCCCGACGGCACCGGCGCCGTCGCCGACGCGCTGGCGGCCGAGCACCCCGGGCGCCTCGAGGTCATGCACCGCAGCGGCCGCCGCGGCCTGGGCCGCTCCTACATCGACGGCCTCCGCCGGGCGGTGGCGACGCCCGAGGTCGATCTCGTCTGCCAGATGGACGCCGATCTCTCCCACAACCCCGACTACCTGCCGGCGCTCGCCGCCGCCACCGCCTCCGCGGATGTCGTCATCGGCTCGCGCTACCTGAACGGCGTCAGCGTCGTCAACTGGCCGCTGCACCGCATCGTCCTCAGTACCTTCGCGAACCGCTACGTCCGCGCCGTCACCCGGCTCTCGGCGACCGACTGCACCAGCGGGTTTCGCTGCTGGCGCCGCGAGGCGCTGGCGAAGCTGCCGCTCGATCGCATGGTCTCGGACGGCTACGCATTCCTGGTCGAGATGCTGTTCGACGCCGCGCGGCAGGGCTGCCGCTTCGCGGAAGTGCCGATCATCTTCGTCGAGCGCAAGCAGGGGCAGTCAAAGCTGTCGTCGAACGTGATCCTGGAATCGATCGTGATGCCCTGGCGGCTGAGATTCCAGGCGGCGCGGCGCTGACGGATGGCTGAAGTCGTCGTGATGGTGACGACGTCGTATCCGAGGTTCCCTGGGGACAGCGTCGGCACCTTCATGGAGCCGATCGCCCGCGGGGTGGCGGCCCGCGGCCACGAAGTGCACGTCGTCGCGCCGTGGCACCCGCTGGTCGACCGCCCCGCCGAGGAGGACGGCGTCCACCTGCATTTCTATCGCTACGCGCCGCTGGCCGCGCTCAACGTCTTCGGCTACGCGGCGGCGATGCGCGCCGACGTCCGGCTGCGCGGCGCCGCCTATGCCGCGGCGCCGCTGGCGCTGGCCGCGGGATGGCGGGCGGCGCGGGCGGTGGCGCGCCGCTACCGCGCCAGCGTGATGCACGGCCACTGGGTCATTCCCGGCGGCGCCACCGCGGCGGCGGCGGCGCCGCGGCTGCCGCTGGTCATCAGCCTGCACGGCTCGGACGTCTACGTCGCGGAGACGGTTGCGCCGGCGCGGATCGCGGCACGCGCGGCCTTTCGCCGCGCCGGGTTCGTGACCGCGTGCAGCGACGACCTGCACCGCCGCGCGATCCGCCTGGGCGCCGCGCCCGGGCGCATCGCCACCGTCCCCTACGGGGTGGACGAGGCGCGCTTCCGGCCCGACCCGGCGGCGCGGGCGGCGCTGCGGCGCGAGATCGCGGTCGCCGAGACCACCCCGCTGATCTTCGCCGCGGGACGACTGGTCAGAAAGAAAGGGTTCGAATATCTGATCGACGCGATCGCCGCCCTGCCTGAAGCGGTGCTCGCGATCGCCGGCGACGGCACGCTCGCCGCCGAGCTGCAGGCGCGCGCCGCCGCGGCCGGCGTTGGCGCGCGGGTCCGGTTTCTCGGCAACCTGACCCAGGACAAGGTCGCCGGCTTCCTCGCCGCATCCGACATCGTCTGTGTGCCGTCGGTGCGCGACGACAGCGGCAACGTCGACGGCCTGCCGAACGTTGTCCTCGAGGCGCTGGCCTCCGGCACGCCGGTGCTGACGACCCCGGCGGGAGGGATTCTGTCGGTGGTGGACGACGGGGTGACGGCAGTGGTGGTACCCGAGCGGGACCCGGCGGCGCTGGCGGCGCAAGCCCGATGGCTGCTGTCGGAACCCGAGGCGGCGCGACGGATCGGCGCCGCGGCGCGCGCCCGGATGGGCGATCGATTCGGCTGGGACCGGGTGGCGGAGCGGTTCGAGGCGGCGTATGCTGCCGCGCTTGCCTTCCGCTCGGCC
>JAYTEJ010000532.1:0-9944 GCA_043735365.1 Acidobacteriota bacterium | reverse complement strand
ACGACGAAGGCGTCCATGCGGTCCATCTCAGATCCCTTTTGAAGGTGCGTTCGGCGTCGCGTTGACTCGGCAGAACTGGGATCATGTCGCGGAGCGCCGCTGACAGCTAGCGCGGCCCAAAGCCCTCGCCGTAGCCGAGGCGGAACCCGGAGCGGTAGCCGGCTTGGTACTCGTCGCGCGCTCCGACCGTATAGCCGGCGTCTGCCTGTTCCAGCTCGCGCTGCCCTTCGAGGTCCCAGTGGCCGTGCTGCTTGTCCTCCTTGCCGGCCTGGACACCGTCCTGATGCCCGCGGTCGTAGCCAGCGCGATAGGCGGCAGACGACGTCGCGGCGGAGGGAGCGGAGACGGCTTCGAACTCGCGCCGCGACAGCCGCCCGTCGCTGTTGCTATCCAGGCGGCGGAAGGCGGCCTGATTCCAGTGCCATTCGTTCGCGGTGATGGCGCCGTTGCCATCGACGTCGACCGAGGCGAACTCGTCGCGGTCGCCGTTCCAGCCGGTCCCCTCGGCCTCCTGCCGGGTCAGCGTACCGTCGCCGTTGGCGTCGAGGGCGGCAAACACCGCCCGTGTCCCGTGCCACTCGTCGCGGCTGACCCGTCCGTCGCGATTCGCGTCGAGGTCGGCGAAGGTATCTTCGCGATCCTGGTCGATGGCGCCCTGGCCGCTGAACTCCTGCCAGGTGAGGAAGCCATCACGGTCGCCATCGATGCGGTTGAAGAGCTGGCGCGAGGCGTGCCACTCGGTCCGACTCAGCCGGCCGTCGCGGTCGTGATCGAGACTGCCGAAACCTGCCGCGGACCAGTCGTCGATCTCGTCAACGGCATCGTACGGGTCCGCCGCGGCAGGTCCGGCCGCCCGCCTGCCCGCCGGCCGCACTTCGTCGCCCGACAGGCGCCCGTCGCCGTTCCAGTCGTGATTGCGGAACGACCGGTCGGAGCCGCGCCACTCGTTGCGGGTGATCACACCGTCGTGGTTGGCATCCATCTCGACGAAGCGGATCGTCGCCCTGCCCTGGGCCTGGATGCCGACTATCAGCACACAGGCACTCAATCCCGCCAGCAGTCCTCCCACGGGCACCTCCGCCCAGCAGAGCAGCAACAGTCGTGCCCTGGAGCAGATCGGCGGAGTCGGCCATGGCTGTTTCCTCCGGATTGTCTGAAAGCCAGCCCCACTACTTCGGCAGGGCTTCGGCAATTGCTTCCGCGGCGTGCCCCACGAGTGGCGTCAGCAGATCCTCGCCGCTGGACGAGGCCTTCAGCTTTTCGCTGTGCGGTGTCGGCTTCGATCCGGACGGCCCCACGAGCGTCCAGTCCAGCCGCAATTCGTCCTTATCCCGTGTGGTCTGGGCGATGTCGCCGACGGCACGAGCCGCGCCGAGGCCGGCGCCACGCGCTATGCTTGCGCCACCGTATGCGCCCGGCACGTACCACGAC
This sequence comes from Acidobacteriota bacterium, assembly GCA_043735365.1. Lineage (GTDB taxonomy): Bacteria > Acidobacteriota > Vicinamibacteria > Vicinamibacterales > 2-12-FULL-66-21 > JALZOC01. Next base: position 8,513 of record JAYTEJ010000532.1, on the reverse strand, counting down.
GCCGTTCCGGCTGCCTGGCCGATCACCTTCCCGAACGAGTTACCGCCGCCGTGCTTCTTGAACAGCGAAGGCGTGACGACGAAGGCGCAGTTCTTCTGCTTGGCTTCCTCCAAAGCTTGGGTCCGGAGACGGGCCTCGAGAGCCACCGGCCGGATGGAAGGTCCGGTGAGGAAGCTCACGAACAGGTCGCGAACGGCGTCTCCCGCCGCTGCGCCATCGCCATCAACGCCGGTCGCGGTGGCCGACATGATCGCCACGCAGGTGCCGCCGGCGGCCTCCGGTCCCTTGCCCGGGCTCTGATCCGCGGCGCCCGTCGAGCCGAGCGCCAGGGAAACGATTGCCAAACCGAGCCTAATGGAGCGCTTCATTACTGTTCCTCCGCCTGAAAAACCGCCATGCCTGGTCTGCCGTCTTCCCGGGCCAGCGCGCGCGGGCGGACAACGAATCCATCCTGTTCGAAAACGGCATCTTCAGACAAGGGGATCCGTCACCAGGGTCAGCTCAGGAGGAAGGCTGCCGTTCACGCCGGGCGAGGTGAGACCGCGGAAGAGCGGCGCTGAAGGGCACGTTGTCAGGGCACGCGCCCGGGTCGCGTCAGTACCGACAGATCGATCGCCCCAGCCATCAGAGCGTAGCCCGGGTTGGCCGGATGCAGCATGTCCGGCGAGTCGGCCTCACGCCTGAACCTGGCCGGGTTCGCCGGGTCGCGGGTCGCGGCGTCGAAGTCGAAGACCGCGTCGAAGGCCCGGCTGCTGCGGATCCAGGCGTTTGCCGCCTGGCGGATGCGCTCACCCTCCGCCGTAAAAACGTTGGACTCTCCATACGGCGTCAGCGTGCACCCGATGACCTTGACGCCGTGCAGATGCGCCGTTTCGATGATCTGCCGATAGCCGGCGATGAGAGTGCCGGCCGTGAACGCCGTCCCCGCCTGCCCGGACCGCGTCGCCGCGGTGATGTCGTTGATGCCCTCGAGCAGCGTCATCCAGCGGACGCCGGGCACGCTCAGCGCGTCACGCATGACCCGGGCGAGGCCGCTGCCGTTGTCGCCGAGCAGCCGGTTGCCGGAGATGCCGGCGTTGACGACCGCCACTCCGGCGGTGGCCTTCGACCCCTGGAGCCGGGTGGCCAGCACCGATGGCCATGCGCCGCTGGTGTCTGGGGTCGACTGATCGCCGTCGGTGATCGAGTCGCCGAACGCCACCAGCGTTCCGGAGGACGCCGGCGCGAGTACGTCCATTCCCGTCAGCCAGTAGTACGATTCGAGCGGTGGCCCACTGGCGGCGAAGTCGGCGCGATCCGCCACGTTTCCCGGGGCCAGGTAGGCGGGCCGCAGTCCAAAAGTGTGACTCGTCGGAGGTCCCGTCTCGCCTGGGAAATAGAGACTGACCGCCAGGTCGGTGAGCGGCGGGACACTCAGCCTGACCGGATCGCTGATCAGCGTCTGGCCGGCGTACACCGTTGCCGTCGGCTGGCCGCTGAATGTGAGAGCGCGGTCGGAGGCCGGAACCACGCCGGCGCCGGAGGCGCGGATCGCGACATGCGCGGCGCCGAGCGTGACCGACGGGGCACCGTAGGCCTGCGACAGCCGCACCCGCACCTGCTCTCCTCCGAGGCTGCTGCGCACGATCATCCGGATCGTCTGATTCTCGACCCCGGCCAGCGGCGGAGGAATGCCGTAGCGGCGCGCCGGGACCCTGGCGCCGGACGTCGGCGGGGTCGGCGCCGCCGCCGCCGCGGCAGGCGCCGATGCGGGTGCGGCGGTCGGGCCGGCCGTGGCGGCAGGGGCCCGGTACGACTGCTGGGCCGTGCCCCACGTCGCCACCCAGTGCTTGCCTGGCGCCCCCGGCTGAGCGTCCGGGGCCGAGACCGCGACCATTGCGGCCATCGCGGTCCAGAAGAGCATCGCCCCGGGTCTGGTGGTTCCTGGTTTCATGGATTGCTCCGCTTTCTGCAGCCGTCGGTGTCGGGGGCGCCGGCGTTCCCCGGCGCCCGCGCGTCCGGCACACGTCCCGCGGCGGCTGCTCCCGGTTCGACGGCAGTGTACATAATCCGCCCGTCGCCAGGTTCCGAATGTCACCGCGGTCCACCGTCGATCGTCGAACGTTCGTCCAGCAGCTCCTGGCTGCCGCGGCGCTGCTATTTGCCTCGACGGCGAGGCTGGCGGCGGAGCAGGGCTCCGCCACCGCCGAGCTGTCGCTGCGGCTCGAGTACGCCCGCGCTGCGGTCCGTAACCAGCCGCGAGACGGCCGCCGATCGAGACGCATTCCCGGGATTCCCGGCTGCTGCCTGGCTCGGCGCCTGGAGTCGACCCGGTGGCTCAAGCAACAAACCCGGAGGTCCGGACATGGAGCGGCCGGTGGCGCGTCGCACGATGCCCGAGAAGGCACGCAAGCCGAACGGGTGGGTCAGCCATGCCGTCCTGATTCACGCAAGATGCGCAAGAACACATGGGCTGTTTTCTCCGACGGCTCCGATCCGAGCTCGTCGCGGAACAACTTCCGGCATTTTGCGAAGACGCGTAATGCCTCCGCCCGATTCCCGGCAGCACAATGGGCTGTCATCAGCGCTTGATAGGCGGTTTCATCGAACGGCTCGGACCGCACCACATCAGCCGCATACTGGACGGCGAGCGGAAACTGTCCCGAGTGCGTGCTCACTTCCGAGAGGACCAGGAGCGTGCGGTTCAGCAGTCTTCGCAGCGACGCTTGCTCGGTGCTGATCCAGGGCAGCGTTTCGTCCGGCATGAATGGCTGACTCGCTGTACTCCATGCGATATGAGCGTTGATCCAGGCAGCCTGATGCGCCTGCGCTCGAATCTCTGCTTCGGCGCGATCGATCGAGATTCGGGCCTGCTCTACGTCCACGACCGATGCCGCGGGCAATCTCAGTCGATAGAGGCCCGCATCGTTCACGATCCCGAATTCACCGGCGAGGCCTGTGGCTCTCAGTACCGACCTCAGCTTGCTAATCAGGACGTCAACCGCGCGATCCGCAGCCTTCGGCCGTCGTCGGCCCCAGATCGCTTCCAGTAATTGAGATTTCGAGATCGGATGTGCGCGATGCAAGGCCAGGTAGACGAACAACAGCCGGCCTTGTTTGCCGGCGAAGGCCGTTTCGTGAGTGCGGCGCACCGCGCCTTCAAGGGTGACGCGGCCACACAGGAAGAGCCGCAGCGGTTCCGACTGGCGCCAACGTTTTTCCAGCATCGTGCCAACGGCGCAGAAAGGTTGCGTCGGTATGATACGCCGCATCGAAAGAGGATCACATGAAGAGAGTGATTCATTGCCCGTGCGGACTGGTTCTCGAGGGTGAGAGCGACGAGGCCGTGATCGAGCAGGCGCAGCAGCACGCTAAGGCCGTGCATGGGATGGACCTCACGAAGGACCAGGCCCAGGCGATGGTGCGGCCCGATTAGGCGTTCGCCTCGCCGCGCTGTCAGGTGGGGGTCTGCTTGTTGGGGGGTGTGCAGCGCGGGCGCCGGCCGTACAAGCCGCACGGCCGGCGCCAGCGCCCTGGGCGCCTACTCTTCGATCAGGCTGCTGCCGGTCATCTCCGCCGACAGCGGAATCCCCAGCAGGCCCAGCAGCGTCGGCGAGACGTCCCGCAGCGAGCCGTCGCGCAGGCGGCGCCCCACGAACTCCTCCGCGCACAGGATCACCGGGACCGGGTTGGAGGTGTGCGCCGTATGCGGCGCCTTGAGCTCGTTGTCCCACAACTGCTCGGCGTTGCCGTGATCGGCGGTGACGATGGCGCGCGCGCCGGCCGCCTTGAGCGCCGTCAGGATCCGCCCCAGGCACGCATCAATGATCTCGACCGCGGAGATGGTGGCGGCGACGTCGCCGGTATGGCCGACCATGTCGGCGTTGGCGAAGTTGCAGATCACCACCTGGTGCGCCCGGCCGGTGATGTCCGCCACCAGCGCGTCCGCAATCCCCGGCGCGCTCATCTCCGGCTTGAGGTCGTAGGTCGCCACCTTCTGCGACGGCACCAGAATCCGGTCTTCGCCGGGATACGGCTCCTCGCGCCCGCAGTTGAAGAAGTAGGTGACGTGCGCGTACTTCTCGGTCTCCGCCAGCCGCAGGTTGGTGCGGCCGTGCTCGGCGAGAACGTCCGCCAGGTTGCCGCTGAAGGTCTGCGGCGTGAACACCACCGGCAGGTTGAACGTCCGGTCGTACACCGTCATCGTCGTGTAATGCACGCGCGGGCGGTGCGGACGAGGGAAGCCGTCGAAGTCCTCGAGCGCGATGGCGCGGGTGATCTGCCGCGCCCGGTCGGCGCGGAAGTTGAAAAAGATGACCGAATCCTGATCGCGGATCGGCCCCACCGGCCGGCCGTCGACGCCGACGATGACGATCGGCTTGATGAACTCGTCGGTGATGCCGGCGCGGTGCGAGGCCTCGACCGGCGGCAGCGCCGACTGGGCGGTGGTCTCCGCCTGGCCGGCAATCATCGCGTCGTAGGCCAGCTTGATGCGCTCCCAGCGCTTGTCGCGGTCCATCGCGTAGTAGCGGCCGACGACGGAGGCGATGCGGCCGACGCCCGCCTTCCGCATCACCGCCTCGAGCTCCGGGATATAGCGGGCCGAGCCGGCTGGCGAGGCATCGCGGCCGTCGGTGATCACGTGCACGTAGACGCGCGCGACCTGGCGGCGCGCCGCCATCTCGATCAGGGCGTGGAGGTGGCGCTGGTGGCTGTGGACGCCGCCGTCGGAGACCAGTCCGACGAAGTGCAGCGCGTGGCGGTCGCCGGCGCAGCGGTCCATCGCCGCCGCCAGCGTCGGGACCCCGGCGAGCTCGCCGTCGCGGATGCTCTTGTCGATGCGGGTGAGGTCCTGATAGACGACGCGGCCGGCCCCCATGTTCATGTGGCCGACCTCGGAGTTGCCCATCTGGCCGGCGGGGAGGCCGACGGCCTCTCCCGACGCGACCAGCTGCGCGTGCGGATAGCGCGCCACCATGGCGTCGTACACCGGCGTACGCGCCATCGCGATGGCGTTGTTGGCGGGATCGGCGCGAAGACCCCAGCCGTCGAGGACGATGAGGACCAGCGGCCCGGTCGCGGCTGCCATTACGCCTGGCCGAGCTGACGGATGGCGCCCCGGCCGGCGTAGCGCCCGGCCTTGCCGAGCTCCTCCTCGATCCGCAGCAGCTGGTTGTACTTGGCGACGCGATCGGTCCGGCTTGCCGATCCGGTCTTGATCTGGCCGGCGTTGGTCGCGACCGCGAGGTCGGCAATGGTCGTGTCTTCGGTCTCTCCCGAGCGGTGCGAGATGACGCTGTTGTAGCCGGCGTCGCGCGCCATGGCGACGGCGTCGAGCGTCTCGCTGACCGTGCCGATCTGATTGAGCTTGACCAGCAGCGCGTTGCCGATGCCTTCCTTGATGCCGCGCGCGAGGATCTCCGGGTTGGTCACGAAGACGTCGTCGCCGACCAGCTGCACCTTGTCGCCGAGCGCCTTGGTGATCGTCTTCCAGCCGTCCCAGTCGCCTTCGGCGAGGCCGTCTTCGATCGAGATGATCGGGTACTGGCGGACCCAGTCCTCGTACATCGCCACCATCTCGTCGGCGGTGCGCGCCTTGCCCTTGGACTTCTTGAACTCGTAGTGCCTGGCGCCGTCGTCCCAGAGCTCGCTCGAGGCGACGTCGAGAGCGACGTAGATGTTGTCGCCCGGCTTGTAGCCCGCCTGGACCACCGCTTCGAGGACGACGTCCACCGCTTCCTGGTTCGACGACAGGCTGGGGGCGAAGCCCCCTTCGTCGCCGACGCCGGTCGAGTGCCCCTTCTTCTTGAGGATGCCGCGCAGGGTGTGGAAGATCTCGGCGCCGGCGCGGACCGCCTCGGCGAACGAGCTGGCGCCGACCGGCATCACCATGAACTCCTGGAAGTCGACGCTGCTGTCGGCGTGGGCGCCGCCGTTGAGGATGTTCATCATCGGCACCGGCAGCAGCGTGCCGCCCGAGCCGCCGGAGAGTGAGGCGAGGTGCTTGTAGAGCGGCACCTTCGCGGCCGCGGCGTTGGCGCGGGCGAGCGCCATCGAGACGCCGAGCAGCGCGTTGGCGCCGAGCCGCCCCTTGCTGGGCGTGCCGTCGAGCTCGATCATGAAGGTGTCGACGGCGCGCTGATCGGCGTCGCGCCCCGCCAGCGCCCTGGCGACCTCGCCGTTGACGTGCGACACCGCGGCGGTGACCCCCTTGCCGAGATATCGCTTCTTGTCGCCGTCCCGGAGCTCCAGCGCCTCCCGCTGCCCCGTGGACGCCCCCGACGGCACCGCTCCGCGCCCGAACGCACCGCCCTCGAGCGTGACGTCGACTTCCACCGTAGGGTTGCCGCGCGAATCGATGATCTCGCGCCCCTTGACTGCCTGAATCTTCACTCTCACCTCACCCGATTAAGAAATTTCACCCCTGGCACTTTGGCACGCCTGCGTTAATGCCCCTTGTCGTCGAACTGCGCCTCGTGCCGGAGCGCGTCCTCGCTGATCGGCCCGATGAACGGCTCGTCGTCGGTAGTGACGACGACGATGCCGCTTTCGCTGACGGTGTGGCGGCGGCGATCCTCCTCGGGGTTGTAGCCGATGCGCGCGCCGCGCGGCACGAAGACGTCGCGATCGATGATCGCGCGCCGGATCCGGGCGTGGCGGCCGACGCGGACGCCCGGCATCAGGATGCTCTGGTCGATGTCGCAGAAGCTGTGTACCCGGACGTTGGGGCAGAGCACGCTGCCCGAGACGCGGCTGCCCGAGATGATGCAGCCGGCCGAGATCACCGAGTCGAGCGCCTGGCCGCAGCGGCGCCCCTCGTCCGCGAACACGAACTTCGCCGGCGGCGCCTGCACCTGGTAGGTGCGCAACGGCCATTCCGGATCGTAGAGGTTGAAGTCCGGGTTGACGTGGCAGAGGTCCATGTTGGCCTCGTAGTAGGCGTCGATGGTGCCGATGTCGCGCCAGTACTTCGCTTCCTTCTTGTTCTCGTCGTAGAAGCGGTAGGCGTAGACCGGGGCGCGGGAGATCAGGTCGGGAATGATGTCCTTGCCGAAGTCGTGCGCGGACTGCTGGCCGGCGTCGGCCTCGAGCGCCGGGACCAGCAGGTCCATGTCGAAGATGTAGATGCCGAGCGAGGCGAGCACCTGGCCCCCCGGCTCGAGGTCCTTGGGCTTCTCGAGGAAGCCGGTCAGCCGGTTGTCCTCGTCCACCTGCAGCACCCCGAAGCGATCGGCCTCGTCCGACGGCACCTCGATCGCCGCGATGGTGGCGGCGGCGCCGTGGTCGCGATGGAACCGCAGCATCTTGGCGTAGTCCATCTTGTAGACGTGATCGCCGGAGAGGACGATGAGGTGGCGCGGGCCTTCGCGCAGGATCGAGTAGAGGTTCTGGTAGACCGCGTCGGCGGTGCCGAGGTACCAGTTCTCGCCGATCCGCTTCTGCGGACTGAGGATCTCGACGAACTCGCCGAGCTCGTCGGCGACCACGCTCCAGCCCATGCGGAGGTGGCGGCTGAGCGACAGCGACTTGTACTGCAGCGCGATGAAGATCCGGCGGAGCCCGGAATTGATGCAGTTGCTGAGGGTGAAGTCGATGATGCGGTAAGGGCCGCCGAAGTAGACCGCCGGCTTGGCCCGCTCCTTGGTGAGCGGAAACAGCCGTTCGCCGGCCCCTCCCGCCAGCACGATGACGAGAACATCGTCCAGCACGTCGGCAACCCTCAGCGCTTGAGTATGACGCGGGCGGGAGCGCCGTCGCCGCCGGCGACCCGGAGGGGCAGGCAGTACATTTCGTACATGCCGGGCTCGGCCTCCGACAGGTTCAGGCCCTCGATGATCACGACTCCCTGCGACAGCAGCGCCCGGTGCGCCGGGGCGCCCGCCTTCTTGAACTGCTCGACCGAGAGATAGTCGACGCCGACGACCTTGACCCCCTGGTCGACGAGGTACTTCGCCCCCTCCTCGGTCACGTAGGTGTAGTCCTGGTGGAAGCCTTCGCCGTTCCAGAGCGCGGAATTGGGCGTCTTGATCAGCAGGCGGATGTCCTCGCGCAGCCCGGTGGCGGCGAGCTCCTCGACGCCGATCCCGCCGCGCTTGGGGATGTCGACGACGCGGGCGCGGCCGATGAGCAGGTCCAGGGAGAGGGCATCGACGCCGGCGCCGTCCTCGATGAAGTGGCGCGGCGCATCGACGTGGGTCCCGGTGTGGGTGCCCATGACGAGCCGGGAGACGTTCGAGCTGCTGCCTTCCGCGATGCGCTTGACCGGCTGCAACTCGAAGTCGGGGTTGCCGGGATAGGCGGGCATTCCAGCGGTGAGCGGCACGCTCACGTCCAGCAGTTTGGGCACGCGAGCCATAAGCTCATGATGATATCACTCATCAAAGGGACACGGGACAGGGTGCCACGGTGCCGGGTGCCAGAGTACAAAGTGCCACGGGTGCCAGAGTGCCACGGTGCACGGTTCCGGGTGCAGCGAGGGCTCGGCGCTTCCGGCCGGCGCCTGACGGCGGTGTTATCGTGTCGGGGTATGCGCG
>JAYTEJ010000531.1:0-1974 GCA_043735365.1 Acidobacteriota bacterium | reverse complement strand
ACGAGACCGACGTCGAGCGCCAGGGCGCCGCGATAGGCGCGCAACGGCGCCGGCCCCGCCTGGATGACGACCGCCGAGTACGCGATCGCGAATGCGCCGGCGAGCACGCAGTACACGGCGTAGTAGGGATCGCACAGGAACGCGCAGGCGACGATCGCGCCGACGGCTGCCGCGACTCCGGCGGAGCGCTCGACATGGAGCCGCTCGAAGAGCATGACGAAGATCGGCAGGGGGGCCGCCTGAACGAGGCTGAAGTGCTCCATCGACCTGGCGCTCATGAAGGGGCAGAAGCCGAAAGCCAGTCCGGCCACCCAGGCGGCGGCGCCGTCGCCGGTGAGGCGGCGCGCGCACGCGAACATCGCCTGCGCCGAGGCCACGCCGGAAGCCATGACCAGGCCGTTGAAGGTGGCGACCGTCCCCAACAACGGCAGCAGCGGGAAGGCAATGACGTTGGCGAGCGTGGTGTAGTTCTGCAGCGTGAGTGGCAGCGCATGCGCGCCCGTGAGGGAGAGAATCTCCAGCGTGAAGAACGGCGTCTCCCGATGCGCGACGATCGCGTGGCGAAACAGCCACAGGTTCCAGATGTAGACGCCCGTATCGCCGGACACCGGGCCGGGCAGGGCGTCCGTGACGTGCAGGGGCAGCGGCCAGGAAAACGCCAGCGCGACGCAGATGTAGCTGAAGAGGGGGGCTGCGTGCCGGCGCACCAGGGAGGAGGCGGCGGACGTCGCGTATGGCATATGAGACGCGGCGCAGACCTGAATCCCGTCGAAGGCGGGAGACGTGCGGGGACCGCCGGCGCCGAGGCGCCGGCGGTCCCACGTAGGAGCGCTCGCTGATCTAGAAGCCGAACCTGAGGCCCACGCGCACCTGCCGCTCGCTCTTGCTGCCGGTGGTGCTCGTGATCTCGGTGTAGCCGTTCAGACTCCTGATGCTGCCATCCGGGTAGAGCTGCAGGGCCGACCGGTTGGATCCGGGGTTGTTGAACTGCGGACGGTTGGTGACGTTGAAGGCTTCGACGCGGACCTGAAGGGTCTTCCGGCCGGACAGACCGAGCTGTCTGAAGAGGCCGACGTCCCACTGCGCAGCCCCGGGGCCTCTGACAGTGTTGAAGCCGGCATTGCCGAACCGCACTTCGGTCACCGGCGCGAACGCCAGCGGATCGAAGTAGGAGTGGCCACTACCGATTCCGCCGAGGATCTCGACTTTGTCCTTGACCTTGTCCGCCATCTGTGTAGCGCTGGGTGTATTGAGCGACGTGCCTGACGCCCCCACACTGAATGGCCTCCCCGTCCGGAAGCTGAGGATATTGTTCAGCTGCCAGCCGCCGAGGATCGCCGACGCCGCGCCCCGTCCGTTCAGCCAGCGCCGCCCATTGCCGAATGGCAGCTCGGCGATGCTCCTGACGTTCACGACGTGGGTGAGGTCGAAGTCACTGACCGTGGTGTTCAGGTAGTAGTACTCCGGGATCTGGATTCGCGGCTTCCCGTCACTGTTGGCCGCCCCGGCGATGCCGATGGCCCTCGAGAGCGTGTAGTTCACGTTGATTGAAAAGCCGCCGTTGAACCGCCGATTGAGGCTCGTCTGCAGCGCGTTGTAATGGGAATTGCCAATCGGCGCGACCAGCTGGGTCGAAGCCGTGCGACCGTATTTCTGGACCAGTTGCCGGCCGTTGCTGCCGCCGCCGACAGGCGACCAGTTCAGCTCGCGGATGCCGAGCTGATCCACCTGCCGCGTGCCCACGTAGGCGGCTTCCCCGACGAAACCCCATCCCAGCTCCTTCTCGAACGCGACGTTCCACGACTCGACGCGGCCGCGCTTGAACACCTTGGGCAGTGTCACGACGGTCACGTTCCCGGGAACCGGAATGATCCCGTTGCCGAGATCGGGATCGGGAATGAGGGGAATACCCTGTTCGATCGGCCGCACCCACGCGAAAGAGTTCGGCGCCTCGTCGACGGTATTGAGCAGGAT
>JAYTEJ010000530.1:0-6549 GCA_043735365.1 Acidobacteriota bacterium | reverse complement strand
AGGGCAATCGTGTACTCCGCGCGCCCGGGCTTCTCCTGGACCGCTTTGGTGTACTCGGCGACCGCGGCGTCCCAGTTGCCGGTGCGGGTCGCTTCTTCTCCCTTGCGGAAGGCGCGCCCCGCGGCGCAGCCGGCGGCCAGCAGCGCGAGAACGACAGCGACGGTGAGCTTGCGTTTCAACAACGGCACTCCAATGTGAACGCCCGTGATCGGGCTACTTCCCTACGCACTCCTGGCCGGACATGCGGATCGTCGTCCGGCCGCGGCCGTCGACATATTCGAGCACCACCGACTCGACTCCGATGTGCACCAGCCGGTACTGTCCCGCGACAATCTCCCCCTCGCGTCCGCGCATTGTCGAGCGGCAGTCGCTGAAAGCCGCGACCTTGCCCTGCCCCGGCACGCCTTCCATCAGGCCGATGTACTTGAGCGTGATCGGCGGCGGCGGCGGCGGACCCGCGGGCACAGGCGGCCCCTCGGGCCGCGCCGCGACCGGCCCTGCCGGCGCCAGCGCCGGTGCCGGCGGAGGCGGCGGCGTGTAGAACCGGAAGGGATTTCTCCCCGTGCCCGCGGCCTCCGGGCGCGGCCGCTTCAAGGCCTCGAGCCGCACGTTCAGCGCGGCGGTGTCGCCGGGCGTGACCACATCCTTCGTCGGCGTGCGCGCCGCCGTGCGCGGCTGGACGGCCCGGGCGGGCGCCGCCGGCTGCCGCGGGTACAGCCACCACACCAGCAGCAGGCCAGCGGCGACCGCCAGGGCGATGAGCAGCACCGGCCGGGGGCGCCCGCCGGCGGGCGCCGCGGCGAGCTCAAGCGCCATTGCCACCCGCACGGAAGTAGGTCGCGATCTGCACCGTCACGTTCAGGGCGCTCTTGTCGGCCTCCTTCTGCGACAGCTGCACGTTCTCGAGTACCAGGAACTCCGGCGCGGTTTCGAGATCGTGAATGAAGCGGCGGATGTTGCGATAGTCGCCCGACAGCGCCGCGGTATAGGTGAACCTGACGAGGGTGCTGTCGCGCTCCGGCTGCGGGCTCGAGGTCTCGCGCTCGAGCCGGAGCCCGGACTTGGTCGCCAGCTGTTCGATCCGCAGGAAGGTAATCCGCCGCGCGCCGCTGACATCGGGCGGCAGCACCTCGCCGTAGAACTTCTGCAGCTCCTGATCGGCCTGCCCCTTCCCCGCTACCGTGGCCCGCGCCGCGGCGTAGTCGCGGCGCGCCTCGCCGAGCGCCGCCGCCGAGGCCGCCGCCGCTTCCTCTCCCCCCGCCACTTTCTTCGAGAGCGGGTAGACCACGATGGCGTAGACCGCGGCGTTCAGCAGCAGCGCAATCGCGATCGGCCAGATCAGGCCGCGCTTCTCGTGCAACATCCGTTCGGCGCTCATCGGCGTCCTCCCGGCGCTGACGGCGCCGGCGGCGGTGGGGCGTTCGCCGCCGCGCCCTCGGGCTGATCCCCGGAACCCGTGTAGACGCTCTGGATCGCCGCGCGGAAGAGCCCGTCCTCGGTGCGGTCCTGGGTCGCGGGCACGATGTCCTGGAAGGCCCCGGTCGCCTCGAGCTTCTCCATGAACTCGTCAACGTCCTCGGCGCGGCGCCCCAGGACCCCGATGTCCACGTGGGTGAGGCCGTCCTTGACCGTCGGCCGGACCGCGGTCAGCATCACGTCGGGCGGCAGCGTCGCTTCGATGCGGTTGAAGAACTCGGTCCAGGAGAAGGTGCGCTGATCGATGAGCGCGTTGGCCTCCTGGGCGGCGTTGACGATCACCGCGAGCTCGTCCTTGTCGATGGTGCCGCGGATGCGCGCCGCCTCCGCCAGCAGCCGCTGCGCTTCGGCGCGCTCGGCTCCGGTCTGCGAGGTCAGCTCGGTACTGTGGCGGGAGAGGCGGACCACGTAGACGGCGTTGACCACGCTGATCGCCAGCACCACCGCGGCCGCGGCCGCGATCAGCAGGTGCACGGCGCGCTCGTTGTAGAAGGGGCGGGTGGAGAGATTGGTGCGCAGCACTAGGCCACCTCCTCCCGTAACAGCACGCCCAGCGCCGGCGCCAGGCTATCGAGCAGCTCCGGCGCCGCGGCGATGCGGTCGCCGAGCGCCACCGCGCCGCGGAAGTCGAACGCTTCGACCGCATGGCCCAGCCGGCCCTCGAGCACGCGGCGGATCCGCTCGGCGGCCTCCGGCCCGCGGCTCGAGGCCCCGGCCAGGACGATACGCGAGAAACCGCCGCCGCCGAGCCGATCCTCGTGGTACATCGCCGTCTGATGCACCAGGTCGGCGAGATCCTCCGGGCCGTCGGCGGGCCGTGTCCGGAAGAAGATCACGTCACCCTGCCGCACCACCGCCACGGTGCCGTAGTCGGCGGCGACGTGGACCAGCAGCCAGTCGCCCGGCGGCGCACTCCCCCGCTGCAGCGCCAGCACCGCGTTGACCAGGTTGACGCTGGCGACATCGACGATGCCGGCGTGGGCGCCGGCATCGGTGCAGGCGCGCTCGTAGGACTCGACGACGTCGCGGCGGACGACGGTGACGAGGTACTCGCGGCCGCCGCCGGGCAGCGCCACGCCGGGCGTCCAGGCGAGCTGCGCGTCCTCAATCCGGAACGGCGCCGCCTTGCGCATCTGCCAGCGAATCAGCTGATCGAGATCCTGCGGCCGGTCAGGGACCTTGTCGAAGCGCAGCAGCGAGAACTTGGCGACGGTGTCGGGCAGCACCAGCGCGATCCGCCGCGGCCGCGGCGCCAGCCGCTCGAGCACGGCGCGGATCGCCGCCGCCAGCGCGGCGGGATCGTGGACGTTGACCGTGTTCAGCGCCGGCTCGACCGCCCCGGCCGGCAGCGGCTCGGCGGCGTGCGACGACAGCACGTGCCCCTCGCCCCGCCGCGCGATCGTCGAGCCGGTCACCCGGCGGGCGTCGATCTCGAGGGCGGCGGCCGGCGGGCGGCTCGACAACCAGCTGGGCATGGAGCTCATTCGACGAACGTCACTTTGTTGATCTCCCGGAGCGTGGTCACGCCCTTGAGCACCTGTTCGACCGCCGACTCGCGCAGGAAGCGCATCCCTTCGTCGCGGGCCGCCTTCTTGATCTCCGAGGTCGGCCGCTTGCTGAGAATCAGCTCGCGGATCGAGTCGGTGAGGTCGAGCAACTCGCAAATCGCGGTGCGGCCGCGGTAGCCGGTGCCGCCGCACTCCATGCAGCCGGCCCCTTCGTAGAACAGGCCGCTGTGCTCGAGCGCCGGGTCGAGCGCCGACTCCTCGAGCTGGGCGCGGGTGACGACCGCCTGGCGCTTGCAGTGGACGCAGATATTGCGGACCAGCCGCTGCGCCAGCACGCAGTTCAGCGCCGAGACGAACTGATAGGCCTCGACCCCCATGTTGAGGAAGCGGCCGAGGACGTCGAGGACGTTGTTGGCGTGCACCGTGGTGAACACCAGATGGCCGGTAAGCGCCGAGTTGATCGCGATTTGCGCGGTCTCGGCGTCGCGAATCTCGCCGACCATGATCTTGTCGGGATCGTGGCGGAGGATCGAGCGCAGCCCGCGCGCGAAGGTCAGCCCCTTCTTCTCGTTGATCGGGATCTGGGTGATGCCGCGCAGCTGGTACTCGACCGGGTCCTCGATGGTGATGATCTTGTCTTCGATCGACTTGATCTCCGAGAGCGCCGCGTAGAGCGTCGTCGTCTTGCCGCTGCCGGTCGGGCCGGTGACCAGCACCATGCCGTAGGGCTCGGCGATGTACTTGCGGAAGCGGCGCAGCTCCTCCTCGGGGAAGCCGAGGATGTCGAGCCGCAGCTCGTGGAACTGCTCGCTGATCGACTCCTTGTCGAGGATGCGGATGACCGCGTCCTCGCCGTGGACGCTGGGCATGATCGAGACGCGGAAGTCGATGGTCTTGCCCGGCATCCGCAGCTTGAAGCGGCCGTCCTGCGGCACCCGCTTCTCGGCGATGTCGAGCTCGGCCATGACCTTGACGCGGGAGATGATGGTGCTGTGGAAGCGCTTGTCGATCGGCCGCATCGCCGGCTGCAGCACGCCGTCGATCCGGTACTTGACGTGGACGGCGTCGTCCTGGGTCTCGATGTGGATGTCGCTCGCCCGCCGCTGGATGGCGCTGTAGAGCGTCGTGTCGACGAGCCGGATCACCGGGCTCGAGTCCGCCGACAGCTTGTCCATGGTCAGCGACTCGTCGCCGGAGTCGTCTTCCCGCAGCAGCTGCAGCTGGAAGCTCTCGGTGGCCTCTTCGAGCACCCGCGAGGAGTTTTCGCTCTTCTTGAGGATCGACTGGATCGCCGACGGCGTGCCGACCGTGACCTTGAGCGGCGTCGCCAGCAGCACGCCGAGCTCGTCGAGCATCGGCAGGTCGGAGGGGTCGGAGACGACGACGACGAGTGTCTCCCCTTCGCGCCGGTAGGGCACGAAGCCGTAGCGGAGGGTGAGATCGGCCGGGATGGTCCGGAACAGATCGTGGTCGATGTTGAAGCGCGTCAGGTCGACGAAGTCGAGCCGGTAGCGCTCGGCGAGGTGCCGCGCCTGCGCGATCTCGGCCGCCTGTTCGGCCGCGTTCGGCTCCGCCTCGCCGGCGCCGGCGTAGAGCTCGGCATCGGAAGCGGGCATGTCCGGCGGAGTGGTGGTTTTTCCGTTCACGTCAGCAGATCCGTCCTAGGAGAGGGCCGAGGTCAGGTTGAACAGCGGCATGTAGAGCGCCAGCAGCAGCCCGGCGATGACCAGCCCCATCACCACCAGCAGCGCCGGCTCGACGAGGGTCACGAAACGGCCAAGGTTGGTCTCGATCTCCTCGTCGTAGAAGTCCGACAGGCTGTTGAGCATCTCCTGCAGCGCGCCGGTGGACTCGCCGACCTCCACCATCTTGATGGCCATGTCGGGAAACGCGCCGCTGTCGCTCATCGCGGTCGCCAGCGCCCGTCCTTCCCGCACTTGCTGGCCGGCAGCCTGCAGTTCGTGGGCCATGTATTGATTGCCGATCGACCGTGACGCCACCTCGATGGCGTTGACCAGCGGAATCCCGCCGCCGAGAAGCGTCGCCAGGGTGCGCGCCGCCTGCGAGGTGGCGAACTTCTGCGCGATCGCACCGAGCATCGGGATGCGCAGCGTCCAGCCGTCGAAGCGGCGGCGGTTGCCGGCGGCGTGCAGCCACGACCAGAACCCCCCGGCCGCGGCCCCCAGCCCGAGCAGCATCAGCAGAAAATAGGTGCCGGCAAACTCCGAGACCGCGACGATGATGCGCGTCGACAGCGGCAGCTGCTTGCCGAACTGGTTGTAGAAGGCGCCGAACTCCGGCACCACCCGCAAGACGATGATCGCGACCACGACGCAGGAGAGCAGCAGCAGGATCGCCGGATAGACCAGCGCCGAAATCGTCTTCCGGCGCACCCCGGAGACGACCTTGACGTAGGCCACATAACGGCGGATGACCGCTTCGAGGCTGCCGCTCTTCTCGCCGGCGAGCAGCGAGGCGGTGTAGATGCCGGGGAACAGCGTGCCGTGCGCCTCGAAGGCTTCGGACAACGAATTACCGCCGCGCACCCGGTCGTAGATGTCGTCCAGCACCGACTTCAACAGCGGATTGGCGACGCGCTGCCGGAGGATGTCAAGCGACTGGACCAGCGGCATGCCGGCCTTGAGGAGCGTGGCCAGCTCCTGGTTGAAGACCAGGAACTCCCGCGACGAGATGTGGGACCGTTTGGGCAGGCGCAGCGAGCCGAAGGCCGCCCGTCCGGCGCGCCGGATCGCCAGCACGTACAGGCCCTTTTCCTCGAAGTCGCGCCTGAGGCGCGCTTCGCTGTCCGCGACGTACACCCCCTCGATGACGTCGCCGCCCGGTGTGCCGAGCCTGCAGCGGAACTCCATGAACCTTAGTGGGGAGACTCCTTCGTTTCGGCGCAAGATCTTGTCTGCAAGGACATTATCGGCCGATCAGTTGGAAAATTATACAACAGGCTGGACGCCACCCACCCTCGATGATTAGACAGCCGGGAGTCGGCGGCGGACGGGAAAGGCCGACGCGGCGTCTACTTGAGGCCGGCGAGGGCGAGGATGCGGGCGACGTAGTTCCGCGTTTCCCGATAGGGCGGAATGCCGTTGAACTTGCGGACCGCCCCTTCGCCGGCGTTGTACGCCGCCAGGGCAATCTCGACCCCGAACCGGTCGATGAGCGATTTCAGGTGGCGGATGCCCCCCTCGATATTGGCCTTCGGCTCGAACGGGTTGCGGACCCGGTACTCGCGCGCCGTGGACGGCATCAACTGCATCAGCCCCATGGCGCCGCGGGACGAGCGCGCCCTCGGCCGGTAGCCCGATTCCACCTGAATGAGGGCCCGAACCAGCATCGGATCGACCCCGTGGGTCTCCGACAGCGAAGCGATGATGTCCCCGTAGGGCGTCCCGTCGAGCAGCGAAGCCTGTCCGTAGGTGTCCGGGGCCTGGCCGTCCTCGACCCTGGCCGGCGCCGCCGGCTCCGGATACGGGACCTCGTCCGCCTCGATTCTCTCGATCAGGTCGGCGCTGCAGGTCACCTCGCCGCCGCTCCGGAGCGTTAGCACCAC
>JAYTEJ010000529.1:0-16896 GCA_043735365.1 Acidobacteriota bacterium | reverse complement strand
AGTCTCGTGAGAATGGTCTCGGGAACGCTGAAGGAGGGCCGGGCCTTGAGCTCGTAGGTGATATCGGTGCCGCCGTCGTGCGCGGACACGCGCCACATGCCCTCGTAGAAGGAAAAACTCCTGCCGCATTGATCGCGGAAGCGGACCGTTCCGGCCGATTCCGTGATCTCCAGCACCAGGTGGATGCGCTTGGAGAACATCAGCAGGTGCGACACCGCTTCCTGTTCGACGACCGCACCCCCGTGGGTGCGCTCGAGGACCACGCTGGTCTTGACATCGGGCATGAACCTGGGAATCTGCTCATAGTTCGTGAGCACGGAGAGGACGATGGCGGGAGTGTGCGGAACGCGAAACCGGGCCGTGACCGAGTAGAGACCGCTCGCCTCCCGCACGACCACGTCCGGCGCTTGACGCCCGTCGTCCCACGCGCTGACGATGAAGCCAGGCATCAGGCCTGCCAGCAGCAGCAACGCGGTAACGAACGTTCGGCGGGCGCCTGAGCGCCCGCCAAATGTGATGGGACAGCCGGACATGATCTCTCTCCCCATCTGCCGTGCCTAGAACGCGACCACGCCTTCGAACATCAGCCCCTTGAACTGGCCGCCGTTCTTGATGTTGGTCGCGGGATAGCCGGAGTACTTCTGATTCACGTACTCCGCCTTCGCCAGCAGGTTGGCCGTAATGAACCAGCCGGCGCCGAGCTGCCAGCGGTTCGCGCCGACGTCGCCGGTGAAGCCGGCGATCCTGCCCTGGACCTTGTTGTAACGTGCGCCGACATACATCTTCTCCTCGGGCAGAAAGCGATACACCGTGTCGAGCGCGTACTGGTTCCAGGTGCGGTCGGCCGCCTCGGTAAACGCCCGGCCTTTGGCTCTCTCGACGACTCCGAAGAGCTCGAGGCCTCGGAACTTCACGAACGGATTCATCTGCAGGGCCGTGACCTTGTTCTTGAAGCCCGGATTGATGGCGCCGGACCACGGCTGCGCGCTCTCGGTCGCCTGCGTGTTCTCCATCACCCAGTAATAGCGGGAGCCCGCTCGGTCGCCGCCGTAGAGCGTGTTGCTGATCGATTTGTCCGACTTGTACACGGACCCTGTCAGGCGCACGCGAAGGTCCTTCTTCACCTGCCGGTCGACGCCAAGCTTGCCGATGAATGTCGGGCCGCGCTGGCCTGGCGTCGTGACGCCCCCGCGAATCTCGCCGGCGGTCACCGCGCCCATGGCGATGACGCTCGATGCCTTGAGGTAGACCTCGCCGCCGATCTCCGTGGTGAAGGCGTCCATGATGTAGTTGCCGACGAACGGGTTGTAGACGGCATTGCCGTTGTCGCTGCGGCGGAAGTGGGCGTCACCATAGTTGATCTCGAAATGCCCGACTCGCACCGTGACGATCTCCATCAGCGCCTTCAGCGGCAGGAAATCAATCGGCGACTGGTCGATCTGGATGTAGCCATCCTTCACCCAGGTCTCGTTGTGATGGCGGGAGGACAGGTAGCTCGTCAGCGCGACGCGGATACCGGGCGCGAGCTGCGCATTCAAGCTCACGTTGGCGGTCGAATTGTTGAAACCGGGGCCGATGTCCTGCAGCTGATTGGTATTGACCCCGCCGACGATGACCGGATTGGCGGAATTGTGGTGCGACAGCGACTGGGCCTGGGACGTAAACCCGGCGTTGAGGTCGAGTTTGAAGCCGGTGAATTCGACCCCGGCGTCTTTCGTGGTCTCGAAGATGTTCAGGCCCCGTTTGTCCTGGGGACGGAAATATTGCATCGCGATCGGACGTCCCTTGGTCCACGATTCCTTTGCCGCGGCCTTGGCCGCCGCGGCGGCTGCTTCTTCGGCAGTGGGCGCATCGGTGGTCGCGGCCGCAGCGAGCGGGCCAACCGGTGCGAGTTGTTGGGCGGCGGCGGGCGCGCCCAGCATCAGCAGCGTCGTCAGCGTTGTTACGGAGCGAAATGTGGCTCTCATGATCGTGTCCTCTTGTATGAATGCGGCTTAAGTGAGCGGAATCGTCAGGACGGTCTCGAAGGTGATCGTCACCTTCGGATCCGTCTTCAGCATCCCCATCAACGCCTTCGGCGGCGTGATGCCGTAGTCGGTCATCAGCAGGTCGGCCTTCCCCGTAACCGTCAGCGAGGCGGTGTTTCGCTTCGTCGTCAGGTTGAGCACGACCTCGCGCTCGACGCCGGCGATCCGCAGCATGCCCATGCCCTTGAGGGCGCCGGCCTGACCCGCTTCGAACCGGACCAGGCGGAACGTGATGTCCGGGAATTCCTGGACCTTCAGCGCCTTGTACATGTTCTTGTCGAGCCCTTCCTTGGGCGAGGTCAGGGTCGACGCCGGAATCGCGATCTCGAACGCCTCGACCGCGCCCGGTTTCAGCACGTTCTCCCAGAATTCAGGGCCGGCAACGGCGCCGAGCTGGGCGCGAGTCACGCGGACTGTGTTCGTCGTCGCGGTCCACTCGTGAATGTTCGACGTGCCGGCAATCGTGACGCGGGCCGTGTCGATGGCCAGCGGGGCGGCAGCCGATGCGAGCGCGTGCGCGGCCAGGCCGGTGACCAGCACCAGCACCGCGCCAACTGACGAACGAAGCATGAATCGTCTTCCCATATCCACCTCTTGATGTCGCGACTCGCACGCCGGTGCGGGCGACGGACCCACTGACGTTGTTGCTGGGAAGCACAAGGGCAACAGGCGTGCCGCAGCCATTGCCGGCCCTTTATGGGGGTTTTGCCGTTCATCCGCGCTGCGACGTGCTCCGGCCGGGGACTATTCCGCACCTACGGGAACTTCCCCACGGCTCCGCTCTCGGCGCAAGTCGTGGTCAACCTCGCGGGCGAACCGGAAGAATTACGCCAGGCCGCGTAAGAGTTCGCAGCCCGTCGGCGCCCTCCGGAAAGGGCAGCCACGTTTGAAGGTCGGTCTGGAGAGAAATCGCGCGGTATGAGGGTTGCTCAGAGACCTGGTGACTTCAGGCCCGGTCTTGATTCGAGGTGTGCTGTGGCGGTTCGAGTGTTGTCCAGCTGGGGTGCCCTGCTCGCAAGGGCAGTCGCAAACGGCGCACGGCGTGAGTTGTGGCTCACCCGGCGCCCCGGCGCGAACGCCGGCCACCGGGCCAGCGCGGTGATGCTGTCCGGGCTCATTCTGTTGCCTGCCTGGTCTATCGGCTATCTCTTCGGGCGCTCACGGCTGTTTCTGCTGGCCGACTACAATACTCTTGCGGGCCGGATCTGGCCGCTGGTCCTGGTCGTGACGCTGGTCGCCCCCTGGATTGCCTTTATCGTACAGGGGCGCTGATGGGTACCACGCATCGGAACGCGTTTCCCGGCGCCTCGGACGATCCTCTGGCATACTCGACAAGGACGACCTACACGGACGCCCTCAGTGATTTCATCATGACCAACGCGACCGTTTTGATTGTCGACGACGAAGATCTGATCCGGTGGTCGCTGCGCGAGCGCCTCCTCGCCGATGGCTACGACATTCTCGAGGCCGCCACCGGGGCCGCCGCCCTCGATCGATTCAAGGAGCGCGTCGACCTCGTGCTGCTCGACTATCGCCTGCCGGACACTGACGGGCTGTCGATCCTTCGCGAGATGAAGAAGCTCGATCCGGACGTCCTCGTGATCCTGCTGACCTCGTTTGTCAGCGTCGACACCGCCGTCGAAGCGATGAAGCTCGGCGCGTTTCACTTCGCCAACAAACCGTTCAACGTCGACGAAGTTGCCGCGACGGTGGCGCGGGCGCTGGAAACCACGCGGCTGCGCCGCGAGGTCAAGCAACTGCGTGCCAACGAAGCGCGGCCCTACAGCCTCCGCGCCATCGTCGGCGAATCCGAAACGATGGCCGCGCTGCGGCAGATGGTCGCGAAGGTGGCCGCGAGCCCTTCGTCGACGGTGCTTCTGACCGGTGAAAGCGGAACCGGCAAGGATCTCGTCGCCAAGACGATTCATTACAGCAGCGACCGGGCCTCGAAGCCGTTCATGAACATCACCTGTTCGGCATTGCCCGAGCAGCTCCTGGAAAGCGAGCTGTTCGGCCACGAGCGCGGCGCCTTCACGGACGCGCGGATGCAGAAGCGCGGCCTGCTGGAAAGCGCCGACGGCGGCACGGTCTTTCTCGACGAGATCGGCGAGATGGCGCCGACGCTGCAGGCAAAACTCCTCCGCTTCCTCGAAGAGAAGAGCTTCAAGCGCGTCGGCGGCGCCGCGGACATTCATGTCGACGTCAGGGTCGTCGCCGCGACCAATCGGAACCTCGAGGATCAGGTCGAAAAGGGAGCGTTCCGGAGCGATTTGTACTACCGGCTCGACGTGCTGCCGATTCGCCTGCCGGCGCTGCGCGAGCATCCTGACGACGTCCGCGGTCTGGTGCGCTTTTTCATCGACGCGTTCAACGCGGAATTCAAGAAGCGGGTCAGCGGCGTCAGTCCCGCGGCCGACACGCTCCTCAAGACCTACGGCTGGCCGGGCAACGTGCGCGAGCTGCGCAACGTCGTCGAACGCGCCATGCTGCTGGCGGAGAGCGATCGCCTGGAGGTCGACGATTTCAGCGCGCTGAAGACCGGAAGGGCATCCGGAGACCCATTCGACCTTCCGGCGATGGGCGTCGACCTCGAGGAGCTTGAACGGAGCCTGGTCGTACAGGCGCTCCGGCGGGCCGGGGGCAACCAGACGAAGGCGGCGGCGCTGCTCGGCCTCAACCGCGATCAGATCCGATATCGGATCGAGAAGTTCGGTCTCTCTGCGGCACAATAATCCGGCATGCATCAGGACGACTCGCTCCGGCTCCTCGAGGAGATCCGCTACGCGCTCGACCAGGCGGCTATCGTCGCCGCCACGGATCAGCGCGGCATCATCACGTATGTGAACGACAAGTTCTGCGAAATCTCGAAGTTTTCGCGCGAGGAACTGCTCGGGCAGGATCACCGGATGATCAACTCCGGTTATCACCCGAAGGAATTCATCAAGGGGCTGTGGCGGACCATTGCCCAGGGGAAGATCTGGCGCGGCGAGCTTCGCAACCGCGCCAAGGATGGCTCCATCTACTGGGTCGACACGACGATCGTGCCACTGCTCCACGACGACGGAAAACCCCGCCAGTACCTCGCCATCCGCAGCGACATCACGCAGAGAAAGGCGATGGAGCAGCAGCTCGTCGATCAGGCGGCGCTGGCGCAGCTCGGACAACTCGCGGCGGTCGTCGCGCACGAGGTGCGGAATCCGCTCGCAGGCGTCAAGGGGTCTTTGCAGGTCCTGCGGTCGCGTGCGGTAACCCTGCCGGGCGACAAACAAGTCATCGAGGCGATGATTTCGCGGCTCGATACGCTCAACAGCAAGGTCGAGGACATCCTGCGGTTCGCCAGGCCGCGGACGCCGATGCTCGAGCGCGTCGAGGTCCGGCCGGTCATCATCGACGCGAGCGCCAGCGCCGAGGCCATGCCCGACAGCTCCTGCCCGGGTATCCGTATTCCCGATACAGCGACGGTTGTCCGCGCCGATCGGGAGATGCTTCGGGCCGTGCTCCTGAACCTGCTGCTCAACGCCTGTCAGTCGGGTTCGTCGGAGCCCATCGAGGTGCGCGTGTCGGAAGCCGCCGGCGTGTGCGAGATCGATGTCTCCGACCGGGGCGAGGGATTTGGCGACATCGACACTGAGCGGCTCTTCGAGGCCTTTCACACCACCAAGAAGAGCGGGACCGGGCTCGGGCTGGCCATCGTGCGGCGGCTGATGTCGCTGCAGGGAGGAACGATCGCGCTGCTGCCGCGTGACGGGGGCGGGGCAATCGCCCACCTCGTCCTTCCAACCGCCTGATCGCGCGCGGCTTTCGACCGCGTGGCTCCCATCTTGCTCTCTCTTCTGGCATTCCCAGATTTGCGGAGCAATTGCCGATGATGCCCATGCCGGCTCACGAAAAAATCAACAGTGAGCGGGGAGAATCCCCCAATCGCGTCCTGATCGTCGACGCCGAGCCGCTCATCCGGTGGTCGCTGGCGGTCGGCTTGCGGCATGGAGGCTTCGACACGATAGCCGCCTCCACAGGAGCGCAAGCCGTCGCCCTCGCCGGAACGTCTCCGCGCCCTGACGTGATCCTGGTGGACCTCGATCTCTTCGACGCCGACCCCGCGGTGCTCCTTGCCGATCTGAAGAGCGTCGCGCCCGAATGCCGGTTCGTTCTGATGACGACAGGCGAAGTGAATGTGTTCCCGGACGGATCGAACACGGGCGTCATCAGAAAGCCCTTCGATCTCGGGGACGTCGTCCGGCTCGTCCGCTCGCTGCTTGAGGGCACACTGCCGTATTCCGCACCATCACCTGTCGGAAAAACGCGGGGGAAATCCTGCACGAAGTGTAACGACACCTGCAAATGAGGCATCACCGGCTTCGCGATCCGTGATTTGCCATGGTATGGCTCGTGCTCCTCTGACTTCAGCTCACACGCTCACTCAGGCTCCCAACGGGCCGAATACGCACACCGCACCGGCCAACGACTTTCTGCCGCGCCTCGCCACGATATCGGTCCGGCGCGCCAGCCAGACAATGGCGGAACATTTGAGGGAAGTCAGGAAGATGACAGCAAGGGGACGGTGGCGTGTTATAAACAGCCCTTCACGTCGGGTGGACACGGCGCCAGAAGGTGCCGAGGTGTGGTCGTATCCATGGCGCCGGCAGTGTCGCGCTGCCTGGCGGCTCCCCCGAAAGAGACCCGCCGCCCACTCCGCATGAAGTTCTCGCTGCTGATCGAGCTGCAGATCGACGCCCCCACGGCTGCCTCCGAGCGGCAGGCGTTTCTCGACTGCGTGGAGCAGGCGGTGCTGGCCGACGAACTGGGCTATCACTGCCTCTGGGCCGTCGAGCATCACGGCCTGTTCGAATATTCGCACTGCTCCGCGCCTGAGGTGCTGCTGGCGTATATTGCGGCACGCACGCAGCGGGTGCGGCTGGGCCACTCGGTGACGCTGACGCCCCACCGCTACAACCATCCAATCCGGATCGCCGAGCGCGTGGCGACGCTCGACATCTTGTCGGGCGGCCGGGTCAGCTGGGGCTCCGGGAAGAGCGCGTCGCTCGTCGAGCAGCACGCGTTCGAGATCGATCGCGCCGACCTCGACGGGCAATGGCGCGAGGCGCTCGAGATGATTCCGCGGATGTGGCGCTCGGATGTCTTCGAGTGGGACGGCGCCTACTATCACGTCCCCCCCACGCCGATCATTCCCAAGCCGATCCAGTCGCCCCACCCGCCGATGTTCGCCGCGTGCACGCGGCCGGAATCGGTCGCGATCGCGGGGGAGCTGGGGCTCGGATCCCTGAACTTTTCCGCCGGGAACGACGCCTACCTGCGCCAGAAGGTCGATGCGTATCGCGCCGCGCTCGGGCGATCCGCGGTTCCCGCCCACCGCAGGACGAACGTCTTCTGCTGCACCCCCGCGGCGCTCGTGCTGGCCGACGATCGGCGGGCCTGCGCGCTGGGGTTCCGCGGCAGCCGCTTTTTCAGCGAAGGGCTGGCCGCCTACTTCTTCTCGACGACGCGAACTGTCGGACCGCAGGAGATCTCGAGGGGGCCGTTGTCGCCAGCGGACCTGAAAGAGGCGTCCGCCGCCCGCACCAGGGATGGCGGCACCCTGGCGGCGGTCATCGGAGACCCCGCTGCGGCGCGCGAGTCCGTCTCACGATTTCAACAGGCCGGCGTCGATGAATTGATCCTCGTCATGCAGATGGGCACGATTCCGCACGCCATCGTGATGGAATCGATGCGGACCTTCGCCGAGCAGGTCATGCCGCATTTCCCGGCGTCATAGCCGCGGGTCCGAACCGAGTGGGCCGCGCGCGTGGATGATGGTCACCGCGTCTTCCGAGTCCCTACAGATCGACGACCACCTCTACAGGTGTGCCATACGCGCCGCGGTATTCGGTGGGCAGCTGTGCGGCGATGGCGCGCATGACCGTGTCGCGGTAGTCGTGCAGATCCCGGCCGGTCGGGGCGCCGGCGGGGAAGATGATCGGAGGACCCAGTCGGACTCGGACCGGGGCGCGCCGCAGGCGCCGCCACGACCGCCCCAGCCGCTCCTGCCCCCACGCCGCCATCGGCACGACCGGCACGCCAGCGCGTGCCGCGAGATATCCGACGCCGGTGTGCCCGTGGGTCAGGCCGCCCGGGCTCCTGTGCCCTTCCGGGCCGAGCGCAACGATCCCCCCGGCCTCCAGGACGGCCAGCGCCTCGTCGAGGGCCTCGCGGTCCCCTTCCCCCCGCCTAACGTAAATCACCCGGCCGATGTCGGACAGCAGCCAGTTGACAATCCGCCAGCGGCGGAGATCGTCCTTCGCGAGCATGACCGCCGGCCGCGGCAGCACCGCGAACGCAAGCGGCACGTCCATCGAGCTGAGATGGTTGACGGCGAGCACCGCTGGACCGCTGGCCGGCAGCCAGTCGAGCCCTTCCACCTTCAAGTCGGCCGTGGCGCGAAGAACGGCCGCGAGGCCGGCGCGCACGAATCGCTGGGCCCCGGTCCTCGGCGCATCAGCGGCCCATGGAACCGTCGATTCCCTGCGCGCCGGCGCCGCCGCGGTGGGGCAGGGGCCCACAGGCAGCGACTCGGGCGGCCTCGATGGCGCCGGCGCGGGCTCCGCGCCATCGGCCGGCTCGGACACCGCCATCGGGACTGCTTCAGTCTCCGGCTGCGGTCCCGCCGTCACCGCCTGTGATACAGAACCAGGCGTTCGCTCCAGCGCAAGCGACGCCAGCCCGTTCATCGTGATCCCCTGCAGGAGCTTGACGACGGGCAGTTCGAGCCCGATGTCGATCCGCAGCGCGGTCATCAGCTCCACGGCAATCAGGGAGTCGAGGCCGAGCTCGGTCAGCGGCCGGTCAGGGTCGATGCTCGAGGGTGACGCCCCGAGCACGCGCGCGATCTTCTCGCGCAAATACTCGTGCAGACGATGCTCCCGCGTCGCGGGATTCGAAAGGTCCACCGCCGCCGGTCCCCGGGCCCCCTGGCGCTCACCGGCGATCCCGGCCGAGGGCCGCTGGGCAAACCGGCGGAAACGGGCCGAGGTTGCCGCGGCGGGCGAGGCGACGGCCCAGCGCGTCCAGTCGAGGCGCGCCGCCATCACGGTCGTGCGCTGCTCAGCCAGCGCTCGTTCGAGCACGTCGAGCGCCTGCTCCGGCGAAAAGGCCAGGTAGCCCTGGCGCGCGAGATAGCCGGAGAGATCGCGCCGCCCGGCCACGTAACCGACCCCCGAGAGCACGCCCCACGCGATGCTCAACCCGGGCAGGCCGCAGGCTCGACGATGATGCGCCAGGGCGTCGAGATAGCTGTTCGCCGCGGCGTAGTTGGCCTGGAGCGGATTGCCCAGCAGCGCCGCGATCGACGAGTACATCACGAACAGATCGAGCGGATCTTCCAGCGTCTGCGCGTGCAGGTTCCAGGCGCCCGCCATCTTCGGCGCGATCACGCGCTCGAACTGCGGCCACTCCATCTGCTCCAGCCGTCCATCGTCGAGCACCATCGCCGCGTGGACGATGCCGCGGAGGGGCGGCATGCCGCTGCGTACGGCACCGAGAACGCGGGCGACGTCGCTGGCGCTCGTGATGTCTGCCGGGAGTACCTCGATGCGCGCGCCGGTGCTGCGGCGGAGCACGTCGAGGCGCTGCTCGATCGCTTCGCTCGGTGGACGCCGGCCGACGAGAGCCAGTGCCCCGGCGCCGCCGCGCGCCAGCCGTTCGGCGGTGGCGAGGCCGAAGCCGCCAAGACCTCCGGTGATCAGGTAGGTGGCGTCCGCTCTGGCGAGCGGGGCCCGCGCGGGACTGCCTGAAAGCGCGACGTCGGGATCGTCGAGGGAGAGCACTATCTTGCCGATATGCCGGGCCTGCGCCATGAAGCGCATGGCTTCTTCCATGTGCGAGATCGGCCAGGCGCGGTGCGGCAGCGGCTGGAGACGGCCGCTGTCGAACCGGTCCGCCACTTCCTGCAGCAGGGCGCCGACGAACGTCGGCCGTTCGACGCACAGGCGATCGAGGTCGATGGCGTGAAGCGAGAGGTTCTTCCGGAACGGCAGCAGGCCAATCTGCCCGTCTTCATAGATGTCGCGCTTGCCGATCTCGAGGAACCGGCCGAACGGCCGGAGCACCCGGAGGCCCGCCGACAGCGCTGCCCCCGACAACGAGTTGAGCACGACGTCGACGCCTTCGCCCGCGGTCGTGCGCATGATGGCGTCGGCGAACTCTGTCGATCGGGAGTCCATCACGTGACGGATGCCCAGCGATCGGAGGTAGGCGCACTTCTCGACGCTGCCCGCGGTTGCGAAGATCTCGGCGCCGACGTCCTGGGCGAACTGGATCGCCGCCAGGCCGACGCCGCCCGTGGCGCTGTGGATGAGCACGCGCTCGCCGGCCTGCAGTCGGGCGAGATGATTGAGCGCGTAATGCGCGGTGACGAAGACGCAGGGCACACTTGCGGCCTGTTCGAAATCGAGCCCGGCCGGCTTGTGCGTGAGCAGCGCCTCCGACGTGATCCCGCTCGAGCCGAATGCCCCCGGGACGATGCCCATCACCGTATCGCCCGGCTTGAACCGGTGTGCCTGGCTGCCGCACGAGAGGATGGTGCCGGCGGCGTCGAGGCCCAGCTGCCGCGAGCCGAAGCTGGTTTCCTGCTCGAGGCCGGGAATCGTGCCCATCGCGACCACGACGTCGCGAAAATTGATCGAGGCGGCAGCCACGCGAACCCCCACCTGGTCAGGGCCCGGCGAGGTATGCGGCCGCGGGCGGAGCGCCAGTGTCTGAAGCGCTCCCGGCGTGCCGATGTGCGCGTTCCAGTCTTCGTCCGGGAGGGGCGGGCGAGTTTCAGCCGCAGCCCCGGCGGCGTCGTCCGTCAGCCGATGCAGCCGGCGCGCGAACCGCGCGCCGTCGCGAAAGGCGATTTCCTCCTCGTGTTCTCCTGACAACATCTCGCGCGCGAGCGCATCGACGTCCTCGTTGCCGGGGACAGCGGCGAGGTCCACCAGCCGGCAGCGCAGGCCGGGGTGCTCGCGCATGATGACGCGTCCGAGCCCCCAGAGAGACGACTGGCCGAGCGACAGGGGCGCGCGGCCGGGCGCGCCCTCCTGCGCGCCGGCGGTCACGAGCCATAGCTCCGGCGGCTGCGACGCGCCGGCGAGTGCGCGCACGACCGCCAGCGCTGGGCCGCAGCTGAACCGCTGCGAGGCCAGCAGGCCGTCGGCGGTGCCGCCCTCTTCCACGTCGAGGCCCTGGAGGTGCAGCACGCCGCGTAGTGTCCGTCCGTCAGCCTCGAGCGCGTTGAACAGCGCACGCATGTCGTCCGCGTCCGTGGGACGGCCCTCGAACTCCCGCGCGCCGGTTCGGGTAAACCGCTCTCCGCGTGTTACGAGAGTCCAGTCCACGCCCGCGGCGGCAAGCCGATCCGTCAGCGCCCTGGCGACTCCCTGGGCGTCGGCCAGCAGTACCCAGTGGCCGGCGGTCGCCGTCTGCCGCTCCAGCCGCGGCGCCCGGGCGATCAAGACGCGCTGCGCGGCTTCGCCGGGATGCTGCGAGTCAGCCACGGACCTGACCTCGTCGAAACCGGCGTCAGCGAGCAGCCTTTCCCACCGGCCGCCGGGCATCAGCGGGTGCCCGGGCCGCGTCTCGCGGTCCCGGAACTGCCACCATCCGTCGGTCAGGCCGAACACCACGTCGAGCCACATCGGCTGGCGGGTGATCTCGAGCAGGACGAGCATGCCGCCGGGCGCGAGCAGGCCCTGCAGGCGTGCCAGGGCGAGCGAGACGTCGGACGTCGCATGGACCACGTTGGCCGCGAGCACGATGTCGAAGCGCCCGCCGGCGGATGCCGCCGGGGGCGTATCGGAGTCGAGATCGTAGATGGCGGTGCAAAGAAACGGGAACGGCTGAAAACGCGCCTCCGCCGCGTCGAGAAAGCGCCGGGAAAGATCACTGAACACGTAAGTGTCCGGATGGCGCTCGAGCGCCGGCAGCACCGCGGCGGTCGTGCCGCCGGTTCCGGCGCCCACCTCCAGCATCCTGAACGACTGCCCTGCCGGAAGACCGCGCACAAGCGACGACACCACGCGTGCCGCAAGGGTGTTGTAGAACGCTGACGCCGGGGCGTCCCGATAGAACGTCTCGAGGAGGGCGAAGCCCTCGTCTGCGAACAGCACCTCCTGCGCGTTGCGCGCCCCGCCCAGGTTCGCGGCAAGGCCCGCGCCACACCGATCGAGCAGATCGAGGTGGATTCCGTAGTGCGGCCAGTCGGTCCGACAGGCGGACGACAGGGCGGCCGGGTTCCGGCTGGCCGGAGAGCGGCGGACGATCCAGCCGCCCGGCTCGCGCTGCAGCACGCTGGACTGCTCCAGGAAGCCGAGCAGGCGATCGGCAAACGGTCGCCGGGACGCAGGAATCAGCCGGTCGATCTCGCCCGTCGTAATCCGGCCGCCTGGCGTGAGCGTCCACCCGAGCGCCTCGAATGCGCACGCCACGTGAGCACAGGCCAGGGCATCGAGCGCCGGCTCCACCTCCTCGTAATACCGCCCCCATCCGGACGCGTCGCTGAACGCGTCGGCCTCCCGCTCGAGAACCTCCACCTCCAGCGCCGCCGTGCCCACCGCGGACGTCTTTGCACCGAGCAGGGGCGCCGGCTCCCAGCGGTCTTCGTAGAGCCAGTCGTCAATCGACTCCGCGGCAGCGGCCGTCGCGCCCTCTACGATTTGACAGCGCAGGCCCCTCACCGAGACCAGCACCGTCCCGTCGTCGCCGACGATCAGCACGTCCCCTGTGACGTGCCGCGCGTTGCGCCCCGTGACCTTCGCG
Source organism: Acidobacteriota bacterium (assembly GCA_043735365.1). Classification (GTDB taxonomy): domain Bacteria; phylum Acidobacteriota; class Vicinamibacteria; order Vicinamibacterales; family 2-12-FULL-66-21; genus JALZOC01. Next base: position 4,078 of record JAYTEJ010000529.1, on the reverse strand, counting down.
TAGCTCCAGGCCTCGCGGGGGGGCGGCTGCCGGTAGCTCACCTCGTGAATGCCAACAGGCAGGAAGAGCTGCGTCGTCTCGCCGGCCGCGGCCGATGCCGCCGCGCCGATCAGGACCTGGAGCGCGGCATCGAAGAGCGCCGGATGGACGCCGTAGCCGTCGGTCGACAGCGGCGCAGCAAGCGCGACCCGCCCCAGCGCCTCGCCGCTTCCCGTCGAGAGGCTCTCGATGCCCCGAAAGGCGGATGCGTACGACAGGCCTCGCGCTTCGAGCTGAGCGTAGCAGGCGTCGTGCGGGACCTGGACGGGACAGCGATCGCGAATGGCCTGGAGATCGACCACTGTCGGTCTGGTCTCCTGGCTGTGGACCGAGCGCCCGTGCGCATGCAGCGTCCACGAGACCTCGGCTCCGGAGAGGCTCTGCACGTCGAAACGGCCGTCCCGATCCAGCGTGACCTGCACGCGCGGGTTGCGCCCCGGTCCGCCGAAGAGCGGGCTGACGAACGCGACATCGGCCAGCACGACGCCGCCGTCGGGCCGCAACTGGCGAGCCGCAGCGGCGGCCATCTCCAGGTAGGCAACGCCGGGAAACACGACCGCCCCCTGGACGACGTGATCGTCCAGGTAGCGGACGCGCTCGTGGGCAAGGGACGACTCCCAGGTGGCGGTCGCCGTCTGGAGACGCCGGCCGAGAAGCGGATGTGCACCGTCTGCCGCATCCGCCGGTGCGGCGCTGTCGGGTGTTGGCTCGAACCAGTGGCGCTCGCGGTCCCACGGGTACGGCGGCAGGACGACAGGGGTCCAGTTGGTGCCGAACACCGCGTCCCAGTGCACCCGATATCCGTGCGCGTGGAGGGCTCCAGTGGCCCGAAGCAGCGCGGCGCGCTCGTCTTCATGGCGGCGCAGCGTCGGCAGGATCGCGCCCGTCTCGCCCGACGCCGCAAGGCACTCGGCCATCGACGCCGCCAGCACCGGATGCGGACCGATCTCGAGAAACGTGCGGCACCCGTCCGCGATCAATCGCGCCATCCCGTCAGCGAAGCGAACCGGCTGCCTGACGTTCTGCCACCAATACTCGGCGCCGAGATCGGCGCCCCTCACCCGGCCGGCCGTCACCGCCGAGATCATGGCAATCGAGGTCTCGACCGGTACGAGATAGGCGAGAGCATCGATCAGCTCGCGTTCGATCGAATCCATCGTCGCGCTGTGGTACGCCACCGGGAACGGCAGCAGCCTGGCGAAGACCTGCTCGCGCTGACATCGTTCGTGGAGCGCCTCGAGCTCGCGCGCGTCTCCGGACAGCGTCACGGATGAAGGGCTGTTGACGGCCGCGAGCGACAGGCGCCCGGCGCTCGCGGCGACCAGCCCGAGGGCGTCCGCCTCGGTCATCGCCGTCGCGAGCATGCGACCTGGGGGCGCGCTCGCCTGGAGGCGGCTGCGATGGTAGGCGAGCGGCACGCACGCCTCGAGCGTCAACGCGCCCGACACGAACGCCGCCGCCATCTCTCCGGCACTGTGTCCGAAGACTGCTGCCGGCACGATGCCGCGGCAGCGCAGCACTTCGGCGATCCCCGCCTGCACGGCGAATCCCGTGACCTGCGCCAGGTCGGCATCGCTGACGCGCGAGGCGGCCTCATCGGCCATGAGCTCGTCCAGGAGCGACCAGCCGGCCTCCCGCGGCAGCGCGGCATCGCAGCGCTCGACCGTCGCCCTGAAGACCGGCTCGTCGCGGAGCAGCTGCCGGCCCATGGCCCACCACTGCGGCCCCATTCCTGAGAACACAAAAGCCAGCGGCGCGGGGCCCGCGGCCGGCACCCGCGCGCTCGTCACCGCGGCCCGGCGCTCCGAGGCAACGAAGGCGTCGAGGCCGTCGGCGATCTCGGCACGAGTGCCGACGATCGACAGCCGCTGCGCGAGGGCGGTCCGCCGCAGCGCGGCGGTGGCGCAGACTGCCCTGAGCGGTTCCAGACCGCCGAGCAGCGCCATGTAATCCCGCGCAAGGGCGGCGAGGGCCGGAGCGGACTTCGCCGACAGCACCAGCACTTCGGCGGTGTCCGCGGCCTCCTCCGCCGCAGCGACCGGGGACCGCGGTTTGTACTCCTGCAGCACGACGTGCGCGTTGGCGCCGCCGAAGCCGAACCCGTTGACGCCGGCGGTCGCGGGCCCCTGGGTATCCGGCCACGGCTCGAGCGAGGTGACGACGCGGAGCCGCAGCGCGTCGAAGTCGATCGCAGGATTCGGCGTCTCGAAGTGCAGGGACGGTGGAATCGCCCGGTGGCGGATCGCGAGCGCCGTCTTGATCAGTCCGGCCATTCCCGATGCCGCCTCGAGATGGCCGATGTTGGTCTTGACCGATCCGATCGCGCAGGGGCGCCCCGGCGGGCGTCCCTCGGCCAGCACCGCGCCCATCGCCGCGGCTTCGATCGGATCGCCGACCGGCGTGCCCGTGCCGTGCGCCTCGAGATACTGGATGTCGCCGGGGGCGAGTCCGGCATTCGACAGTGCCGCACGCAGCATGCTCTCCTGCGCGCGCCCGCTCGGCACCGTGATCCCGGTCGTATGCCCGTCCTGGTTGATCGCGGTGCCGAGCACCACGGCATAAATCGATGCCCCATCCGCGACCGCCGCCGCCAGCGGCCGCAGGATCACCACCCCGCCGCCCTCGCTGCGGACATAGCCGTTGGCGCGGGCATCGAAGGCGCGGCAGCGCCCGTCCGGCGACAGCATCGACGCCTTGCAGAATCCGATGGTCGGCTCCGCGGTGACGAGCATCTGCACACCCCCGACGACGGCGGTGTCGCAGTCGCCGGCCCGCAGGCTCTGACACGCGAGATGCAGGGCGGTGAGCGACGAGGAGCACGCCGTGTCGACGATCAGGCTGGGGCCGCGGAAGTCGAAGGCGTGCGAGATGCGGTTCGCGGCCAGGCTGGTTGCCGTGCCGGTGTTCGTGTGGCTGCCGACCAGGTGGCGATTGTGCGGGTAGGTCTGGATGTCGCCATAGTCGTGGGTCGAAATGCCGATGAAAACACCGGTCGCGGTGCCCGCCAGGCTGTCGGCGGGAATGCCCGCATCCTCCAGGGCTTCCCAGGCAAGCTCGAGGAGGAGCCGCTGCTGCGGATCGATGTGCTTCGCCTCGCGCGGTGACATCCCGAAGAAGCCCGCGTCGAAGCGATCGATTCCGTCGATGAAGCCGCCCCACCGTGTGTAGATGCGCCCGGGTCTGGCCGGATCGCGATCGAAGACGCGCTCCAGGTCGAAGCGATCCGCCGGCATCTCGCGAATCGCATCGACGCCGCTGCACAGCAGTCGCCAGAACGCCGCCGGCGACGTGGCGCCTCCGGGGAAGCGGCAACCGATGCCGACGATGGCAAATGGACCCGCGACGTTGGTCATGTTCCCCTTGTCCCGAGTGATGCCGCCGGCGCGCTTCCGCCTTCGAGCCATGCGGCAATCCGGACGACGGCGTCTCGATATCCCGCGTCGACAATCCTGTCGATGGCCGCGAAGTCTCCCATGCCAATCCCGTCGAGCGCCGGCTCCAGGTAGAGATCGGCGTGCCGCGCCTGCTCCTGCGCGTCGCGCACGCTGCCGACGAACGCCGTCCGCGACAGGATCTGCGCGATATTCGGGAAGGCGCGTGGCCCGGCAGCTCCAGTCAGCATCCGCCACAGGTGGGGCCATCCCGACATCTCGGCGGCCAGCGGGCTGTCGATCGTGAGATCGACTGTGGGCGTGACGTTCACGGCCATCACGGCGCCGCTGCACCGCTGGCGCATGACGTCGGCCGGAAGATTGTTCAACAGACCGCCGTCCACGAGCAGGCTGCCGCCGCTCGGAATCGGCGGCACCAGGCCCGGGATCGCGCAGCTCGCCCGCGTCCAGAGCCACAGCGGTCCGCGATCGTGGACGACCACTCGCGCGCGTGTCAGATCCGTGGACGTGCAGAAGTAGCGGACCGCCAGATCCTCGATCTGCCGCTCGCCGAACATCCCCCTCAGCCGGCGCACCGTGGAGCGCCCCTTTCGCAGCGCGACCGCCGGCACGGTCAGGTCGGACGCGTCCGATCCCGAGAAGGCGCG
>JAYTEJ010000528.1:0-10478 GCA_043735365.1 Acidobacteriota bacterium | reverse complement strand
CCGACCAGCGTCTACCGGGTCGATCCCGGCGGCCGCATCGACCTCGTCGTCTCCGAAGACCTCGTTCCCGACCCCAACGGCATTGCCTTCTCGCCGGATTTCACGCGGCTCTACATCGCCAGCACCGGCAGGGGCCCGGGCGACACCGGGGCCGGCGGCAAGGGAGACATTCACGCATTCGACATCGGCGAAGGCAACAAGGTCGGCGGCCACCGGCTGTTCAGCGACTGCGTCATCGACGGCGTCAAGTGCGGCCCGGACGGCCTGCGCTGCGACGTCAACGGCAACGTCTGGGCGTCGAGCAACGCCGGCCGCGCGCTGGGCTACAGCGGCGCCACCGTCTGGAGCCCCGCGGGCAAGCTGCTCGGCCGCATCCGCCTGCCGGAGGTCTGCGGCAATCTCACCTTCGGCGGCCCCAAGCGCAACCGCCTCTTCATGGCGGCCAGCCAGTCGATCTACGCGCTCTACGTCGGCACCCAGGGCGCCGGTCCGTCGTAAGAGTGAAGCCGTCGTTCACATCCAGAGGAGACAGCCATGAGCCTGACCTTTGACCTCAGGGGCAAGACCGCCCTTGTCACCGGCGCTTCGTCGGGCCTGGGCGTCACCTTCGTCCGGGCTCTGGCCGGCGCCGGCGCCAATGTCGTCCTGGCGGCGCGGCGTCTCGACCGGCTCGAGCCGCTCGCCGCCGAGCTCGCCGCGGCAGGCAGCGCCGCACTGGCGCTCCACTGCGACGTCGGCAACCCGGCGTCAGTCGCCGCGGCGGTGGCGGCCGCCTGGGACCGTTTCGGCCGGGTGGACGTCCTCGTCAACGGCGCGGGTGTGGTCGCCGAGTCCGGGCTCGCACCGGAAAAGGTGCCTCCCGAAGTGTTCGAGCACACCGTCCGCGTCAACCTGCTCGGCACCTGGCATTGCTGCCGCGAGGTGGCGGCGAGGATGCTCGCCGACGGCAAGGGGGGAGCGATCGTCAACATCGCATCGGTGGCCGGCCTGTTCGGCATCTCCGACTTTCCCCCCGCCTATCAGGCGACCAAGGCCGCGGTGCTGAACCTGACGCGGTCGCTCGCCTGCTCCTGGGCGGATCGCGGCATCCGCGTCAATGCCATCGCGCCGGGCTGGTTTCCCAGCGAAATGACCGAGCAGGCGCTGGCCATTCCGGCCTTCAAGGCGTGGGCGACGGAGTCGGCGCCGATGAAGCGGATTGGCGATCCCGCGGAGCTCGTTCCGGCGCTGCTGTTCCTGGCCACCCAGGCGTCGAGCTTCGTGACCGGGCACACGCTCGTGGTCGATGGCGGACTCGCGGCCGCTGGCGCAGGAGGCGGTGTGCCGGCGGACGTTCTCGCGCTCTTCGCCCAGGCGGTCCCCGGCGGCCTCGGCCAGCGCATCATCCCGGCCTGATCTCAGCTCGGGCGCCTTGTCCTGCGGGAGACACATCCAGGGTCAGGGTGGCGCTTCCGCACGCGTCGCACACGCAATCGCTGTCGCGCCGCACGGCGCCGCGGGACGAACAAACAGCCATGGACGGATTCCAAGTCGAAGGGACCGCGGCAATGGCTTATAGTTCGTGACGCGTAGTGACGCGTGCAGCCCGATTCGGAGGAATCATGAAGCGTATCGCCGTCGTCTGCTTTCTACTGGCGACCGTCGTGCCGGCCCTGGCGCAGGCGCCAGCGGGCCGCGGTGCCGCTCCCACGCCACGGCCTCCGGGGCCGCCGGGCCCGATCGAGATCCTGCTGTGGGAGGGGGGCGCGCCCGGCGCGCTGGGACAGGCGGACGCCGACAAGCCGACGATTACGGCGTACCCCGCACCCCGAGGCAGCTCGGGCACCGCGGTCGTCGTGGCGCCAGGCGGCGGCTATGGCGGGCTCGCCATGGAGCACGAAGGCAAGCAGATTGCCTATTGGTACAACGCGATGGGGGTCACCGCCTTCGTCCTGAAGTACCGGCTCGGCCCGCGCTATCACCATCCGGTGGAGCTCGGCGACGCGCAGCGCGCGGTTCGCACGGTGCGCAGCCGGGCGGCGGAGTTCAACATCCTGCCCGATCGCATCGGCATGATGGGCTTCTCGGCGGGTGGCCACCTGGCGTCGACCGCCGGCACCCACTTCGACAAGGGCCAGCCCGACGCGGCCGATCCGATCGATCGCGCGAGCAGCCGTCCCGATTTCCTGATTCTGGGATACCCGGTGGTGTCGTTCGATCCCGCGGTCACGCACGCGGGCTCGGTGAAGAATCTGCTGGGAGACAACCCGGCACAGGCGTTGCGCGACGAGTTGTCGAACGACCTGAAGGTGACGCCGGAGACGCCGCCGACCTTCCTTTTTCATACCGCCAACGACCCCGCCGTCCCGGTGGAAAACAGCGTCCGTTTCTTCCTGGCGCTGCGCAAGGCGAAGGTGCCGGCAGAGATGCACATCTTCGAGAACGGACCGCACGGGGTGGGGATGGCGCTCAGCGATCCGGCGCTCAGTCAGTGGCCGACGCTGTTGCTGAACTGGCTGCGCGCGCGGGGCCTGCTGGCTCGTCCGTCCAATCCCTGAGCCAGGGCCCCGCGCGTCAGCGCTATCCGGCGGTCAGCGGGACTCGCCGCGTTCGAGGGGCACGAACACCGCCGCCGCCCCGCGATGCACCAGCAGCAGCGCCGGCCGGTCTCCGCTCTTGAGCGCCGAGCGCAGCGCGTCCGCGGACGCCACCGCCTTGCCGTCCACCTGTTCGATCACGTCGCCGCTCTTGAGGCCGGCCCCGGCGGCGCGACCGGTGGGCCGGACCTCGCGGACGACCACCCCTGAGGTGGCCTCGACGCCCAGTTCCCGCGCAATATCCCGGGTCAGCGGCTCGACCGACATGCCGTAGCCGCTGGCGTCCGCCGTCGCGCCGGGCCCGTTCCCTTCGCGGTCCGCCGCGTGCAGCTCGGCGAGCGTCACGCCTACCTTCTGCTCCTTGCCGTCGCGCAGCACGGTGATCTGCGAGTGCGTGCCGGGCATCATCTGCGCGACGTGATTGCGCAACGCGTTGCCGTCGGTCACGGCCGTGCCGTCGATCGCGGTGATGATGTCGCCGCGCCTGATGCCGCCTTTGGCCGCCGGGCTCTCGGAGGTGACGTCGCTGACGAGCGCGCCGTGGACGTCGCTCAGCCCCAGGCTGCGGGCGATATCGGACGTGACCGGCTGGATCGCGACCCCGAGCAGCCCGCGCCGCACCGCACCCTTGTCGATCAGCTGCGTCATGACGTTGCGCGCCATGTTCGCCGGGATCGCGAAGCCGATGCCGATGCTGCCGCCCGACGGCGACAGGATCTGCGAGTTGATCCCGATCAGCTCGCCGCTGGTGTTGACCAGCGCTCCGCCCGAGTTGCCGCGGTTGATCGGCGCGTCGGTCTGGATGAAGTCCTCGAAGCTGCCGTCGCCGGCGCCGCCCGTCGCTCGGCCCTTGGCGCTGACAATCCCCATCGTCACGGTCTGTCCGACGCCCAAGGGGTTGCCGACCGCGAGCACGACATCGCCGGTCCGCACCTTGTCGGAATCTCCGAGCGGCAGGGTGTGCAGGTTGCTGCCGTCGATCTTGACCACGGCGAGGTCGCTCGGGGCATCCGAGCCGACCACCTTGGCCTTGAACGTGCGCCCGTCGGTCAACTCGACCGACACCTGGTCCGCGCCGTCGACGACGTGATGGTTGGTGAGGATGTAGCCGTCGGGACGGACGATGACGCCGGAGCCGAGGCCGCCTTCACGCTGCGGCGGCATCTGCTGCGGCATCCGGTTGCCGAAGAACTGCCGGAAGAAAGGGTCGTCCGGCATCGCCTGGCTGGCGTTCTTGACCATCCGCTCCGAGCGGATGGTCACGACCGCGGGGGCGGTCTGCTCGACCAGGGGTGCGTAGGAGTCGCCGCCAGCGCCGATGGTTCGGCTGGCCGCTGCCGCAGGCGCGGCGGCGGGATGTTCGGGCGCGGCCGTGACGCGGCCGACACCGGAGCCGCTGGCGGTCCAGCCCGCCAGCGCGCCGGTCAGCAGCAGTGCGCCGGCCGCGGCGCCGAGCCTGGCGCGGATCGGGACGCGGCTGTTGTGGCCGTGGCCGGGGAAGTCGTGTGTGTTCATGAGTGGATCTCCTGAAGTCGATGAGCCAAAGTGCCTGCATCGAGAATAGGGCCCGCGCATTACCGGCCGATGTCCGCCGGATTACAGCGGTGAAAGGTTGGCGGGCAGCCTCAGCTCGAAGCGGCTGCCGTCGTCCACCACAGACTGCACCGAGACCGTGCCGCGATGCGCCTCGACGATGGCCCTGACCAGGCTCAGGCCCAGGCCGAGCCCGCGCTCGGACCGGCTCTTGTCGCCGCGGTAGAGCCGATCCCAGATCCGCGGCAGCTCGTCCGCCGGGATGCCGATGCCGGTGTCGCTGACGCTCAGCAGCGCGCCCGCGCCGTCGCGCCGTGCCTCGATACGGACGAGACCTCCCGGAGGCGTGTATTTCACGGCATTGTCGAGAAGGTTGGCAATCACCTGCCGCATGCGGCTGCGGTCGAGGGGTACGCGAAGGTCCGGCTCGCACGCCGATTCGATCCGGATGTCGCGCTGGTCGGCGAGATCCTCATACAGATCGACGCTCTGCCGCATCAGGTCACCGAGATCCACCGTTTCGTAGTGAAGCGCCATCGTCCCGGTCTCGGCCTCCGAGATGTCCATCAGCGTGCTGAGCATCGCCATCACGCGATCGGACTCCTCGAGGCAGTCCGCCAGCGCGTCCCGGAGCACCGCCGGGTCGCTTTCGGCGAGCGCGCTTTCCGCCGTTGCCCGCAGCCGGGCCATCGGCGTGCGCAGGTCGTGCGCGACGTTGTCGAGGGCGCCGCGCATGCCCGCGACCACGGCGTCGATGCGGTCGAGCATGGCGTTGACCAACCCGCTCAGCTCGCCGAGCGCGTCGGCGGTGTTGTCGGCGGGCACGCGGCGATCGGTGCGCCCCGTGCGCATGATGTCGCGTACAGCGTCGGAGAGCCGGCGGACCGGCTGCAGCGCGTACCAGGTCAGCACCGCGCCGCCGCCCAGCGCCGTCACCAGCAGCAATGCCAGATCGACGAGGAGCACGCCCCGAAAGCGGCGGAGCAGTTCCTCGCGGCGGCCGGTGCTGCGGCCCACCTGGAACAGGGTGCCATCCGCGAGGCGCACCGACGCCACCTCGAGCGGCGCGCCGCCAGTGCCCGGCCGCAGCGTCGCCCATGTCTGTTCGCCGCTGAGCGCCGGGGTCTCGAGCTGCGACAGGTCGAACTGCCGCCAGGCGTCCGGCATGCTGAGAAAGACGACGTCGCGGCTGGCGCCCACGGTCCGCACGAACAGCGGACCGGGATCGACGGCCAGCTGCACGGTGCGAATCTCGCGGGCCAGGCCGTCGACGCCGCCGCGCGCGTAGGCGCCGGCGAACTGCACGATCGTGCTTTGCAGCGTCTCGCGATCGTATTGCCGCAGGGTGGCGGCCAGGAGGACGTAGGTCAGGCCGACGATGGCGAGAGAGCTGGCGACGAAGACGACCGCGTACCACAGCGCCAGGCGGAAGCCAAGCGTGTGACGCAGGCGCTCACGCCACCTTGAGAACATAACCAATGCCTCGGACGGTGTGGATCAACTTCGGCTCGAGCCCCTTGTCGATCTTCTCGCGCAGCCGGAACACCAGCACGTCCACGACATTGGTCCGCGGATCGAAGCTGTAGTCCCACACGTGCGAGAGGATCATCGTCTTCGAGACGACGCGCCCGGCACTGCGCATCAGGTATTCGAGCAGCGCGAACTCACGCGGCCGCAGGTCGATGTCGCGCCCCTGGCGGGAGGCGCGGCGCGTCATCAGATCCAGCGTGAGATCGGCCAGCCTCAGCTCGGTGGAGGACGGCGCGCCGGTCGATCGCCGGATGAGCGCCTGGACCCGTGCCAGCAGCTCCGGGAAGGCGAACGGCTTGGTCAGGTAGTCGTCGCCGCCGGTTTCCAACCCCTTGACCCGGTCGTCCACGGAGTGCCGCGCGCTCAGGATCAGCACCGGCGTGCGCACGCCGCTCCGGCGCATGGCGGCGATGAGCTCGAGGCCGCCAAGCTTCGGCAGCATCACGTCCACGATCGCCACGTCGTAGGCCGCCGCCGCCGTCAGCTCCCGCCCGGCCTCGCCGTCGGCGGCCCGGTCCACCGCGAACCCCGCTTCCCTGAGGCCGCGGGCCACGAACTCGGCGATGGTGGCGTCGTCTTCGACGATGATGGCCCGCATGAGGGTGCCGGTCCGGAGTCAGTATTCCGCGAACATCCGCTGGATGTCGGCCGGGTTCTGGGTCTTGGTGAGCGCCACCATCAGCAGGACGCGCGCCTTGAGCGGCGCCAGATCTTCACCATGCACGGCCATCGCCCCCGCGTCGCCGGCGGCGTCCGATGCAATCCGGCCGCTGCCGGCACGCGAGCTCATCACGACCACGACGCGCCGCTCGAGCGCGTAGGCGATCGCCTCCTCCTGCGTGCCGCTGAGGGCGCCGGCGCCGGCCCCGGCGACGATGATGCCGCGCGCGCCCTGATCGACCATGGCGCGGATGATGTCTCCCGACGCGCCCTGATAGACCAGCACCACGTCGACGCGCGGCAGGGCACGGATGGCGGCGACGTCGAACTCGCTCCTGCTGGTATGGCGCCGCGCGGGCGCGCGGTAATAAACGACGCGGTCCGGATCGACCACGCCGAGGACACCGTAGCCGCGGGTCTGAAAGGTGTCGACGCGCCTGGTGTCGGTCTTCGTCACCTCCCGCGCCGAATTGATTTCGTCGTTGAGCACGACCAGCACGCCCTTGCCGCGCGACGCGGGATCGACGGCGACGCGGAAGCCGGCAAGCAGGTTCGCGGCGCCGTCGTAGCCGGGGGTGTCGGGATTACGCATCGATCCGACGATCACCAGCGGCTTGTCGGTGCGGACGGTGAGATGCAGGAAATAGGCGAGCTCTTCGAGCGTGTCGGTCCCGCCGGTGACGACCACCGCTGACAGATCGCCGTCGTCCCTGCAGATCTGATCGATCCGACGCGCCAGGGCAAGCCACTGATCGAGCGACAGCGAAGCGCTGGGCGCGTTGGCGAACTGCTCGGGCTCGGGCCGTGCCAGCCGGTTGATGTCGGGGACCGACTTGATCAGCTCGTCAGCGGTCAGCCTGCCGGCCGCCCGATTGGCGATGGTGCCGCCGGTGGCGATCAGCCGGACTCTGGGGAGGGAGGGGGGGGGGGCCGCGGCCGCCGGGATTGACGACGTGAGGCTTGCGGCGCAAAGCGACACGGCCAGCAGCAGCCGCGCCGCGCGATGCGGCACGACGCGGAGGCCGGCAGGCGGGGTCATGCGAAAACTATAGCTGAGGACGTCCCTTGCCGTGCGCCAGCGTCAGCCAGCGGCTCAATTGTCCGGCGGCCTCGACGGGTGTGGTCCCATAGAACGGCATCGTCGCGGCGGAGCCGCCAGGGGCGCGGGCGATCTGGGCCCGCCACTTGTTGGCCCCGACATTCGAGACCTCGATGCGGTAGTTGCGGCCGTTGATCGTTTCGTCGAAGCGGTGCTTGGTCACAGGTGTGGGCGGCGGTGTCTGCAAGGGAGCCTCAGTCTAGCCTGCCGGCGGCCTCAGACAAGCGAAAGGAGCATCGAAGGCGCATCAACAGTGTGCAATCCCGACGTTTGCCGGCTGGTTTCGGTCAAAATAAGCATCAACTGTCGGGCCGTGCACAGGAGATCAACGATCCTTCCACATCTTTTCAACACGCCTCGGAGTGCGGGGCTCCGGAAGCTGTCGTTCTGGGCCTTCGGGCTGCTGATGCTGGCCGCGGTGGCGGCGTCGGCGGAGGGCCGCGCCGCGCCGGAAGTCAGTCTCTATCGGGTGTTTCTGCTCGACGGCGGAACTCTCGTCAGCTACGGCGAGTTCGCGCGCGTTGGCGACCGCGTGGTGCTGTCGATCCCGGTGGGGGAGTTGACCGATACGCCAACGCTCGAGGTCGTCAGCATTCCGCAGGCGACGGTGGACTGGGAGCGTACCGAACAATATGCCGATGCGGTGCGCGCCCGGCGCTATGGCGAGACACGCGGCGAGGCCGACTTCGCGCTGCTTGGCGCCCGGGTGGTCGAGGCGCTCAATCAGATCTCGCTGACCGACGATCCCGCGCGCCGCCTGGCAATGGCGACCGAGGCGCGCCAGAACCTGATGCGCTGGCCCGCGGAAAATTTCGGCTATCGGGCGCAGGACGTGGCCGATCTCGCGTCCATGCTCGATGAAGTGATCTCCGATCTGCGGGTGGCGGCGGGGGACACCACGGCGGTCAGCATGGTGGCCAGCACGGTGCCGCCGCGCGTGACGCTGCTGGCGCCGCCCGATCTTCGCGAGTCGATGGAGCAGGCGATGGCGGCGGCGTCGCTGGCGCCCGATCCGTCGCAGCGGCTGTCGCTGCTCCAGGCGATTGACGCCGCGCTGCGCAAGCCGGCGCGCCAGGGAGGCTGGGCGGCCGCGCTGGCCGGCCTGGTGTCGGGCGAACTGGCGGCCGAGCTGAAGGTCGAGAAGGCCTACGAGGCGCTCGCGACCTCGACCCTGTCGGTCGCGGCAGTTCGTGCGGCCCGCGGCGACCTGCGCGGCGTCCAGGCGCTGTTCGAGAATGTGCTGCGGGCGGATGACCGGCTCGGCCGCAAGCGGCCGCAGAACACGTCGGCGCTCCTGGGGTCGCTCGACTGGCAGCTTGGTGAAGCGGTCCGTGTCAGGCAGGCGCGCGAGGCCTGGGCGGCCAGACGCGCCGCCTTCGCCCAGTATCGGGAGGCGATCGCCCGGCCGGTGCGCGAGCTCCGCGATGCCAGGCGGAGCCTGATCGCGATCCGGCAGCGATCGGGGCCGCCACGGAGGGTGCTGCCGCGACTGGAACAGCGGCTGGTGATGGGCAGCCGCATGTTCGGCGCAATCGCCCCGCCGCCGGAGCTCGACGCCGCCCACGGTCTGTTCCGGGCCGCGCTGCAGATGGCGTCGCGGGCCGCGGCCGGCAGGCGGAACGCGGTATCATCAAAGGATACGAAGCTTGAATGGGACGCCGCTTCCGCAGCCGCCGGAGCGCTGATGATGCTCGATCGCGCATCGGAAGAGCTCGGCCGGCTGAGTGCTCCGCAAACCGTTGATCACTCCACGAATCACCCGGCTCCTGCGCGTGCCCGACCTGCGCGCCCTGCACGCCCTCGTGGCGCGCGCCGCCGCGCCCGCTGAGGGCTGCGGCGCCGTCGAGGCTCGCGGCACCGCCGTCCTCGTGCCCAGCCGCAGCGCCGCCGAAGCGCTGCGCCGCACCATCGAAAACCTGGCGTTGAGCGACGGCTCGCCTGCCCTCGTTCTCCCGGACCTGGTGACCCGCGCCGAGCTCTATCACCACCTGCAGCAGGGGCTCGTCGAAGCGCCGCGGCGGCTGACCGAGTTCGAGCGCGAGGTGATCTTCCGCCGCGCCGCGGCGGACGCCGCCGGACGCGGCGCCCCCGCGCCCTTCCGCCTCCGCGCCGGGCTGGTGGTCGAGATCCTGGCGCTCTACGACGAGCTGCGCCGCCGGGATCGCACGGTGGAGGCCTTCGAACGGCTGATGACCGCCGCCCTCGAGCCGAGCGCCGACATCGACCGCGGCGCCGAGCGGCTGCTGCGGCTGACGCGCTTCCTGGCCGCGGCGTTCGCGCTCTTCGAGGACCGCGTCCGCGACACCGGGGGCCTCGACGAACACGGCCTCAGGCGGCGCCTGCTCGCGGCGCCGCCGTCCGCCACCCACCCCGCCTACCGCCGCATCATCGTCACCGTCCCCGATCAGGCCGCGGATCCAAACGGGCTGTGGCTGGCCGATTTCGACCTGCTGGCACGGCTGCCCGGCCTCGAGCGCCTCGACATCGTCGCCACCGAGAACGTCCTCGCGGCCGGCTTTCACGAACGCGTGCACGATGTGCTGCCGGGCATCGAGGAGGAACGAGCCGGAATCGAGTCGCCGCCGCCCGCGTTGATGACCGCGATCGGTGAAGGGGACGCGGAAACGATCCCGTGGATCGTGTGCCGCGATCGCGAGGAGGAGCTCGCCGACGTCGCCCGCGCGATCAAGGATGCGGACGACGTGGTTGCGGACCGGAGCGCCGTGGTCTTCCAGCGGCCGCTGCCGTATCTGTATCTCGCGCGCCAGGTCTTCCCGGACGCGGAGATTCCGTATCAGGCGCTCGACGCGCTGCCGCTGGCGGCGGAGCCCTTCGCGGCGGCGCTGGATCTGGTGCTGTCGTTCATCGGCACGGAGGCCACGCGCGGCACGCTCGTCGAGCTGCTGCGCTCGCCGCACTGGGTCTTCGGCGAGCCGCGTCCGCTCGAGCTTCGCGACGTGGCGGCCGCGGATGCCCTGCTTCACGAGGTGAAGTATGTCGGCGGCTGGAGCAGCCTGGGCGCGCTGGCGGAGGAAGCCGCTCGCCGGACGGTGGGCGGCGCCTCGTCGTGGCGCCGCGCC
>JAYTEJ010000527.1:0-5514 GCA_043735365.1 Acidobacteriota bacterium | reverse complement strand
CTGCTTCGCCGCCGTCAGGTCCCACCGCTTGTTGTAGCGCGAGGCGAGATAGTTGATCGCAATCAGAATCCCGAGCACGAGGATCACGCTGGCGACCGCGATGCTGCCGAGCCGTGCCTGCCGGCCCGAGAAGGACCGTCCGATCTCGCGCCACTGGCTGAGCATGTAGAGCAGCGTGCAGCCGAGCCCGGCAAACGCCAGCCACGTGTAGTACTGCTGCCATTCGGGACGGGTGAAGCGGATCGCCAGGGCGCTGAAGACCAGCGCCACGCCGAGCCATCCGAGAAGTCCGAGCACTCGTTTCAGCATAAAACCGCTATCCGCGCCAGCGCTCGCTGTCGACCGACCGGGCCGTCAGGAACAATCCGAAGGTGATGAAGCTGAGGTAATAGACGACGTGCTTGGTGTCGATGATGCCGCGCACGAAGTCGTCCAGGTGCTCGGTGATCGAGAGGTAGGAGACCAGCGCCTGCACGTTCGGGCTCGCCGATTCGCCGATCCAGTTCACCACCCAGAGCATCAGGAAGGCGGTGAAGGTCAGGAAGCCGGCGACAATCTGGTTCTTGGTCAGGCTCGAGATGAAGAGCCCGGTGGAGAGGAAGCAGCTGCCCATCAGCAGCAGCCCGAGGTAGCCGGCGGCAATCGGCCGCCATTCGGGATTGCTGATTTTGAACAGCATCACCATGTAGAGGACGGTGACCAGCAGCATCGCGGCATAAAGCGCCAGCGCGCCGAAGAACTTGCCGAGGATGATCTCCAGGTCGGTCACGGGAGAGGTGAGCAGCAGCTCGATGGTGCCCGAGCGCTTCTCCTCCGAGTAGGTCCGCATCGTGATCATCGGCATCACGAACAGGATGATCACCGCGGCGTTCTGGAACAGGCCGCGAATCATCATCTGGTTGATGTTGGCGCCGCCGCCAGCCCCGAACTGCATCATTTGCTGGCTCTGCTGGTTGAAGATCATCAGGAAGACGTAGAAGAAATACCCGAACAGCAGCGCGAACAGGCCGATGAGGATGTAGCCGATCGGCGAGGCGAAGTAGCCGCGCACTTCCTTGTCCGCGATGGCGATGACGTTACGCACGGGGCGCCTCCTCCGGAAGTTCTTCGGTCGTGACCTGAAGGAAGACGTCCTCGAGGCTCATGCGGACGGGACGGAGCTCCAGCAGCCCCCAGCCCCGGGTGACGACGGCGCGCGCCAGCTCGCGGCGCACGTCCAGATCCGGCTCGCTCTCGACCTCGAACGCCTGGGCGTGAGCCGGCTCGGCCTCAACCGTCCCGGCAGGACGATGATCCGCGCTGATCACGCGCTTCACGCCCGGCACCGCCGCCAGCGCCGCGCCCGCATCGCCGCCGTCCGCCGCCACCTGCACGTACATCGTCGCCGCTCCCTTGAGCCGCGCCGTCAGGTTGTCGGGGGTGTCGACGGCGACGACATGCCCCTTGTTGATGATGACGACGCGCTGGCAGGTCTGCGCGACTTCGGGGAGGATGTGTGTGCTGAGGACGATGGTGTGGTCGCCGGCGAGGCTGCGGATGAGATCGCGGGTCTCGATGATCTGCTTGGGGTCGAGGCCGGCGGTCGGCTCGTCGAGAATCAGCACCTCAGGGTTGTGGATGAGCGCCTGCGCGAGGCCGACGCGCTGGCGATAGCCCTTCGAGAGCTTGCCGCAGTGCCGGTCGGCCATGTCGGCGACGCGGGTGCGCTCCATGACGGCGCCGACGCGTTGAGCCCGTTCCGACCCGGGCACCCCTTTGATCCGCCCGACGAAGTCGAGGTATTCGCGGACGGTCATGTCGGGGTAGAGAGGAGGGGTCTCGGGCAGGTAGCCGGTGCGGCGCTTGGCCTCGATGGGCTTGTCGAAAACGTCGTACCCGGCCACGGTGGCGCGTCCCTCGGAGGCCGGCATGTAGCCGGTGAGAATCCGCATCGTCGTGGTCTTGCCGGCGCCGTTCGGCCCCAGGAACCCGAGGATCTCGCCGCGTTCCACCCGAAAGCTGACATCGTCCACGGCCGTCACCCGGCCGTAGCGCTTGGTAATGTGCTGGACCTCGATCACGCCGTTCTCCGTTCCGTCGCTTGCTGCTGCCCGATCTCGACAGCTGTTCCCGTTGCGGGATTCCTGCCGACTTCGGATCCGCTGCGTAAGATATAGATAATAAGCCGATTACAGCTCAAAGAGTGATACTACCGAGAGAGCAAAAAGCGTGTCAAGGCGCCACGGTGTGGCGGATATGCGTACTGGCCGGGATTGCCTCGCCTCCAAACATATGAGATAATGCTCACATATTCATATGTCTAGCTCAGCAACCGGCGTGACGCCGGCTCAGCCGACCGTGCGTGCCCGGCCTGCCAACACCGAAGAGCGCCGCCGCAGCCTGTTCGACGCGCGCGCCGTAGAAGCGCTCGCCGAGACGTTCCGTGTGCTTGGCGATCCGACGCGGGTGCGGATTCTGGACGTGCTCTCGACCGGCGAGCTCTGCGTCGGCGACATCGCCTCGCTCGTCGGCATCAGCGAGTCCGCGGCCTCCCACCAGCTCCGGCTGCTCCGTGGCATGCGGCTGGTTCGCGGCGTGCGGGCCGGACGGCTCGTCTATTACGCGATCGACGACCACCACATCCTGGCGCTGCTGACGCAGGCCCGGACCCACGTCGACGAACACCGATGAGCACGTGCCGCGTCTGCGAGCTGCACGCCGAGTCCACCTTCAGGGTCGAAGGCATGGACTGCCACGAAGAAGTGGCGATTCTCGAGCGCCGGCTGCACCGTCTCTCCGGCCTCGAGGCACTTCAGGCTGACGTCATGGGGCAGCGCCTGCGCATCAAGTACGACGCCGCACGGCTGTCGGCGGCCTCCATTGCCGAGGCGGTGGGCCAGACCGGCATGCGCGCCTGGCTCGAGCACGAGGAGCCGGCACCCTCGGCGGCTGCCGCGGGACGGCGCGGCCGGCTGGCGGCAGTATCAGCCCTCTTCTTCCTGGCTGGCATCGCGCTGCGGCTGGCGGGCGCTGCCGGTCCGCTCGCGTGGGCGCCGTTCGTGCTCTCGATCGCCGCCGGCGGCATCTTCACCGTCCGCCGCGCCGCGGTCTCCGCCCGGGCGGGGCTGCTCGACATCAACGTACTGATGGTCGTCGCGGTCGTCGGCGCGATCGCGCTCGGGGAATGGATCGAGGCCGCCTCGGTCGTTCTGCTGTTCTCGCTGGCGCAGCTCCTGGAGGTCCGGGCGATGGATCGTGCGCGTGGCGCCATCGGCGCGCTGATGGCCCTCGCGCCCGCCACGGCGCTCGTCCGCCGCGGCGCCGCCGACATGCTCCTGCCGGTGGACGACGTCGCGGTGGGGGATATCGTGCTGGTGAAGCCCGGCGGCAAGATTCCGCTCGACGGCCGGGTCACGGCGGGGGAGAGCTTCGTCAATCAGGCGCCGGTCACCGGCGAGTCGCTGCCGGTGGACAAACTGCCCGGCGACGAAGTTTTCGCCGGCACCATCAACGGCCGCGGCGCCCTGGACATTCGGGTCACCCGGCTGCACGGCGACTCGACGCTGGCGCGGATCGTCCACCTCGTTGAGCGCGCCCAGGCGCAGCGCGCTCCCGCCCACGCCTTCATCGACCGCTTCGCCCGCGTCTACACGCCGATAGTGCTCGCCGCGGCAGTGCTGGTGGCGCTGGCGCCGCTCGCGCTCGGCGGCCACTGGACCACCTGGATTTACCGCGCGCTGGTGCTCCTCGTCATCTCCTGCCCCTGCGCGCTGGTGATCTCGACGCCGGTCTCGATCGTCTCTGCCCTGGCGGGGGCGGCGCGCAAGGGTGTGCTGGTCAAAGGCGGCGCTCGTCTCGAGCGGATGGCCCACACCCGGTGCGTGGCCTTCGACAAGACCGGCACCCTCACCTATGGCCGGCCGCGGGTCACCGACGTCGTCGCGCTGGGCGGCGCCGGCGAAGCCGACGTGCTCCGGGTCGCAGCGTCGCTCGAAGCGCGCTCCGAGCACCCCATCGGCAGCGCCATTGTCGCGCACGCGTTGGAGCGGCGGATCGCCCCGGTGGCGGTCGAGGATTTCCAGGCACTTCCGGGGCGCGGCGCGGAGGCCCGGGCCGGGCGCACCATCCTCATCGCCGGCAGCCGCCGGCTGTTCGAAGAGCGCGGCCTCTGCACGCCGGACGTGGAGACGGCCGTGAATCGGTTTGCCGCGCACGGGCGCACGGTCGTGATTGTCGGCGCCGGCGGACGGGCGCTCGGGGTGATTGGCGTGGCCGACGAGGTGCGCGAGTCCGCCTGGGACACGGTGGCGCTGCTGCGGAGCCAGGGCGTGCGCCACGTCGTCCTGCTGACCGGCGATCACGAGCCCGCGGCACGGGCGCTCGCCGAGTCGCTCGAGCTCGACGGCTTCCGCGCCGGCCTGCTGCCGGAAGACAAGGTGGAGGCCGTCAAAGATCTGCGCCGCCGCTACGGCGCCGTGGCCATGGTCGGCGACGGCGTCAACGACGCCCCGGCGCTCGCCGCCGCCGACATCGGCATTGCGATGGGGGTCGCCGGTTCGGACGCCGCGCTCGAGACGGCCGACGTCGCGCTGATGGCCGACGAGCTGCTCCGGATCCCGTTTGCGCTCCGCCTCAGCCGCGCCACCAGCCGCAACATCAGGGTGAACATCGCCTTCTCGATCGTCATCAAGTCGGTTTTCCTGGCGATGGCCGTCACCGGCACCGCCACGCTCTGGATGGCAGTCGTCGCCGACATGGGCGCGTCGCTCATCGTCATCGGCAACGCGCTGCGGCTGCTGCGCGAGTAGCGGCCGGATCAGGCCTTGCGGTTCGAGAAGAAGTGCTGCTCGACGAACTCGTCGATGGCGCCCTGATCCACCGGTTCGACCTTTTCGAACTGCAGGCCCATGCCGACGCGGCGGTCGCTCCAGGCGACGCGCGACTCGGCTTCGATGTCCTTCTTCGAGCCCGGCAGTCGGAATCGCGCCCGCAGCTTGGTCGCCCCCGCCAGCGGGCTCATCGTCCGGATGGCCAGCCCGCCCTTGCTGAGATTGAGGGTGAGCGCCGCCGCGATGGTGTTGCCGAACCGGTAGGCGACCGGGATGCCCAGCACCACCCGCGGGCTGCCGCGGCGGTTGAAATTGTCTGGGAAGAGATGCGGCGCCAGCGACGGCAGGATGTGCTGCACGGCGCTGTACTCGTTGACGTAGCCGGCCACGCCCATGGCCGCAAGGTCGCGCACTTCCTCGGCGGTCGCGATCGTCCCGCTGAAGATCAGGATCGGCAGGCGGCCCTGATCGAGCTTGCGGATCGAGCGCACCAGCTCCACGCCGCCGGCATGAGGCAGGCGCAGATCCAGCACGATCAAATCGATCTTCGCCAAATCGGCACGAACCCGCGCCAGCAGCTCGGCGGCGCTCTTCACGGTGAGCGCCGTGTGCCCGGCACTGAGCAGCGCCGTCGCGAAGCGGTCGCGCACGAAGGCGGTGTCGTCGGCGACGATGACGGTTTTCGTGGTGCTCACAGTATAGCCGG
>JAYTEJ010000526.1:0-3137 GCA_043735365.1 Acidobacteriota bacterium | reverse complement strand
CGCAGGCGATGATGCTGGTGTCGTACAGCAAGGGGCTGGCGTTCCAGCGCCGAACCGCGGCCGGCGGGTTGAGCACCAGCACCAGCGGGGCTCTCACCGGGGCGCCGTTCTACGTGCGGCTGGACCGCCTCGGCAGCACCATTTCAGCCTTCCAATCGCCAGATGGCGTCAGCTGGACGCTGGTCGGCACCGACGCCTTCTCGATGCCGGCCACGGTGTATGTCGGAATTGGCGTGTCGAGCCACTCCACGACGACCGCCGCCACGGCCACCATGGACAACATCTCGGTGAACGGCCGGCTCTGAAGGCTAAGCGCGACCGTCCTGACCCGGCCGCTGCTGGCGCCCGGATCCGCCAGCTCAACTCCCGGCCGGTCCGCCCGGCCGGGAGATTCGTTGTCTACTGGATGACCTCGGCGCGCCGCATACGCTTCAACTTCGCGCTCGATCGGGCCGTCGCCCTGGCGACGGAGCTGGAACGTCCCCTGCTGATTCTCGAGGCGCTGCGCTGCGATTATCCGTGGGCGAGCGATCGCCTGCACCGCTTCGTCATCGACGGCATGGCGGCCAATGCGGCAGCTCTCGAAGGGCAAGCCGTAACCTACTACCCTTACATCGAACCCGCGCCCGGCGCCGGACGGGGCCTGCTCGCCGCCCTGGCCGACCGCGCCTGCGCCGTGATCACGGATTGGTCCCCCGGCTTCTTCCTGCCCCGCATGGCCGAAGCGGCCGCACGGCAGGTCGCTGTCCGGCTGGAAGCGGCCGACAGCAATGGCATGATCCCGGTCGCCGCGCATGGCCGCGCCTTCCCGACCGCCCGCGGATACCGGGCCTTCATGCAGCGCACGCTCAAGACGCACCTCCGCGCCATGCCGGCGGACAATCCGCTCGAAGCGCGCCGCGGCGGGGACGCCGCGGAGGTGCCGCCGGAAATCCTGGCCCGCTGGCCGCCGGCCTCCGCCGGCCAGCTCGCCGGCGCGCCTGGAACGCTGGCGGCGCTGCCCATCGACCACACCGTCGGACCGGTGGCGCTCCGCGGCGGCGGCGACGCCGCGAGAGCGCGGCTCGCGCACTTCCTCAGCACGGGGCTCGATCGCTACGCCGAGGCCCACCACCAGCCGGGCGTGGACGGCACCAGCCGGCTGTCGCCGTACCTGCACTTCGGCCACCTCTCGGTGCACGAGATCTTCTCGGCGCTGATGACGCGCGAGCGCTGGACGAGCCGCCGGCTCGGGAGCGGCGCCGCCGGAGCCCGCGAGGGCTGGTGGGGCCTGCCGCCGGCGGCCGAGATGTTTCTCGACCAGCTGCTCGTCTGGCGCGAGCTCGCCTTCAACGGCGCCGCCTGGACGCCCGATTTCGACGCCTACGCATCGCTGCCCGCCTGGGCGCGGCAGACCCTCGAAGCTCACCTCCCCGACCCGCGACCGCACCTCTACGACCTGCCGACGCTCGAGGCCGCCGCCACCGACGACGAGGTCTGGAACGCGGCGCAGCGGCAGCTGGCGTCAGACGGCTGGTTTCATGGCTACCTGCGGATGCTGTGGGGCAAGAAGATTCTCGAGTGGAGCGCGCACCCCGCGGAGGCGCTGGCGACCATGACCCATCTGATGAACCGGTATTCCCTCGATGGACGGGACCCGGTCGGCGCGGCCAGCTTTGCGTGGGTCCTCGGGCGCTACGACCGTCCGTGGCCGGAGCGCCAGGTCTTCGGGACGGTGCGCTGCATGACCTCGGCGAGCACGCGGCGGAAGCTGAAGCTGGCGCCGTACCTCGAGCGGTATGGTCCACCCGAAACGCGGCTGTTCTGAGCCAGAGCTGACGCGAATTCGAACAGCAGAATCTGCCCGCATGGGGGCCTCGCGTGCCCCACGGTCGCCCTCTGCGGAGAAATCGCCCTGTCTTTCGCCCTCGGGGCTGAGGGCATGGCTTGTGCACAGGATGCGTGGCATCGGCACCGGTCCGGTGTCGATGTCGTGTGTCCCGAAAGGAATGAATCAATGTCCGACGCAACGATGAATCTGATGGTTCCGCGGGGTGAGAAAAGCGTGTGGGACAAGCCCGGTTTCGGAACGACTTTGTCCGACTGCGATCAGGAGCGCTGGCTGGCCGCCGCTTGCGGCACCTCGCTGGTCATGTTCGGGTCGCGGCGCGGAGGCTTTACGGGCAGCCTCCTCGCCACCGCGGGCGCCGTGCTCACGCTCCGGGCGGTGATGGGGCGCCGGGACATGGGCGTGGCCCGGGATTACATCGACCGACAACTCAAGGAGCGCGGCTGGCGCGCCGCCGATCAGGTGAGCGAAGCCTCCGAGCACTCCTTCCCGGCGAGCGATGCGCCGTCGTGGACCCCGGCCGCCGGCAGCGCCACATCCTGAACGCCCCATCATCCACGGAGAGACGAGCACCATGAGCAGCTTGGATACGACCCTGCCGGGCGGGGCTCCCGGCGCCAACGCCGAACGCAACATCACCGACGTTGAACGCTGGGGATCGATGGCCGCGGGGATCGCGATGGCCCTCTACGGCCTCAGCCGCCGGAGCGCGCCCGGCCTGGTGGTCGCCGGGCTCGGAGCGCTGCTCCTGCGCCGCGGCGTCTCCGGGCACTGCGACGTCTACGAGATGCTCGGCCGCAACACCGCAGAGTCCGGGACCGACACGCGTCAGGCCCTCTCCGGGTCGCGCGGGGTGCTGGTGGAAGAGGGCGTGACGATCGACCGCTCCGCCGACGAGCTGTATCGCTTCTGGCGCCGGCTGGAAAACCTTCCCCGCTTCATGCGCCATCTCGCATCGGTCGAGCGCGTCACCGACACGCTGTCGCGCTGGACGGCGACCGCGCCCGGCGGCATGGCGGTCGAATGGAACGCCGAGATCATCAACGAGGTGCCCGGCCGCGTCATCGGCTGGCGTTCCCTCGAAGGGGCCGACGTCGTCAGTGCCGGCTCGGTGAACTTCGAGGGCAGCGGCGTCGGTACCCGGGTGCGGGTCCGCCTGCAGTACAGCCCGCCGGGGGGCAAGGCCGGGGCGGCCGTCGCCTGGTTGCTGGGCCGCGACCTCGCCACCGAGCTGCGGAGCGACCTCGGCACGCTGAAGCAGATGCTCGAAAGCCGCGATGTCTCTGCACTTTCCGACGAAGACACTCTC
>JAYTEJ010000525.1:0-2900 GCA_043735365.1 Acidobacteriota bacterium | reverse complement strand
GGGTACTCCTGAAATGTGCGGCGCGATCGCCGGCCGTGGGCCCCGGCACATCGGCGGAGCTCGTGGACGGCGCGGCGCGAACAGTGGAGTTATACATTGATTCACCGCGCGGCGGAACAACGGCGCAGGCGCGGCGACCGTGCGGTGGCGCGGCGGCACGACCGGACCGCCACGGCGTGCGGCAAACAAGCTGATGAAATGGACAGAAGGCATCCAGAACGCCGGTGACGGGCGGACGACTCCGCATCCGGCAGCGGCCCGCTGCTGATCCCGCGCGAAGCTCTGCAGCTTCCTTCGTCGGCACGGAAGGTCAAGTCGCGCAAGGTCGAAAATGAGGGAAGCCGATTGCCGACTCTCGGCAGAATGCTGCTCGCCGCATACAGCAGAGGCATCCTGAATGGCGCAAAAACACGCCCGTATTTGTGAAGGTAGTTAAAACCCTGGACTGTGGCCGGGCGGTTTGGGCCTTGCAAGAGCCGGGGTGGCGCATGGAATGCGACCACAGGCCACCCGTCATGGATAACGTCGAAGACCTCCCTCGGCCCGACCCCCTTATCAGCCAGTTCGGACCCCGGCTGCGTCGCGCTGTCATGCTCGTCGCCGCCGCGGTGGCGGCGCACGTCTGGGTGGTCCCAGGCTTCCACGCCGCTCGCACCGTCCCCGGGAGCTCGGTGCCGACCACGGGCGTGAGCCTGGCGCCGCGGTCTCCCGCGGCCTTTGTGGTCCTCGACGCCGCCGCACCGGCCCGCGGCACCGTGCGGGTGCGCTCCGAGCTCGTCGGTGTCGGCAATGTCGCCGCCGTCGCGTCCTCCCACGCCCCCAGCCGGCGCACCGGAGCCGTCCCCGTGGACACGGCGCCGAGCCGGGCCGTCCGTCCGGAGGCGACCGCCGGGTCGGTTCGTTACCGCGCGGTCTCGCTGGAAGAGGCCGACAGCAGCACGGAACCCGCGGCATCCGTGCAAATGCCGCCGGGACGCCGGCAGGCCGACGCCCCGCCCGTGACGACGACGGGGGCGTCGCCCGCCGAGCGGGCGGTGACGACGACAGGAGTGCTGGGGCTGGCGGAAGCGCATCTTGTCGCGGCATCCACGGCAGCCGCGCCTGCCGGACTGCTGGTACCCCCGTCGGCCGCCCCGCCGGCCGCGGCCGACCGCGCCGCGGCGCTGCGGCGTGAAGAGGAGGTCGTGCGGGAAGTGCTGCGCGAGTACGCACAGGCGTTCGAGCGGCTCGATGTCCAGGCCGCCAAGGCGTTGTGGCCGACCTTGGACGACAGAGCGCTCCAGCACGCCTTCCAGCAGCTCGATGGCCAGCAGCTGCGTTTTGCCTCGTGCGGCGTGTCGGTCAGCGGTCGCGACGCCAATGCCTGGTGCCGCGGCGATGCGACCTACCGGCCCAAAGTCGGATCGCGAACCCTTCGCCTGACTTCCAGGGAATGGACATTCAATCTTTCGAGGGACAACGACCGATGGCAGATCGTGAATGCGACGCTTCAGTAGATCGGAGTCCGGACGCCGGGCAGCGCGCCCCGGAGCCCCAGGGGAAGCGTGATGCCCACCACGATCGCCAGACCGAGGCCCCCATCGCGGTACAGCCGTGCGCGGAGTGCGGCTTCTCGCGGCCCACACTCGTCAGCGATGGCGACCTCGTCTCCGTCTTCAAATGCCCGCGATGCGGACATCTCTCCGCCCCGCTCAAGAGCTGATCGTTCCCTCCCCCACGCCCGGACTGATCCCTGATCAATACGACCCCGCGCCGGGTCGAACAGATGCCGCCGCACACCATCCGGCGGGTCGGTCCGGTCGATTGCTTGCCACCAATTGTGAGCTTTCTGAGACCCAGCTGTACGTTTTGCCTTCCGCCATCGTTATTCCTGACTACAGACCTTTTATGAAATCCGGGGGTTCCCGGCAGGAAGAAGTCATACGAATGGATTTTCCGAAGACGCTGGAAGACTGTCACCTGCTGATTCGGCAGCTGGCTGAGGAAAACGCGGCCCTGAGGAAGTCGGGTGACGATTTCGGTCACCTGGCCGAGCGGCTGAACCTGGCGCTTCGGGAGGTCCGGCAAAGCCGCTCCCGCCCCGCCACCGGGCCGGGCCATCGCGGATTCGCCTGGTCCGCCTGGGATCCGGGCCGCCCGGCAGGCGTCCGTGCCAGCGCGGCTCGCTCCGCAGGCGCCCGGGCTACCGGCTACCGAGAATGCGCAGCCCAGCGGGTGACGAAACCCTAAGCGAGGCCTGCGTGACGACGACGGACTGTCCCGCGATGACCAGGGTTCCCATCCGGCTGATGGCCGACTGGTTGGCGGCCACAGTGTAAGACACACTTCCCGAGCCGGTCCCTGCGCCCGTCATGCTCAGCCACGACGTGCCCGTTGACGCCGACCAGCTGCACCCTGCCTGGGTCGTCACCGTCGCGGACGCGGTGACGCCGCTCGCCGGCGCCGCGAGGCTGGCCGGCCCGACAGCGAAGCTGCACGGCGCCGACTGCGCGATGGTCGCCGTCTGCCCGGCGATCGTCACCGCCGCGGTGCGGGCCGAGGCGGTCGTATTGACGTTGACGCTGAGACTGACGCTGCCGTTCGCGCTGCCGTTGGCGCCGATCAGCACCGTCGCCCACGACGCGTTGCTCGACGCGCTCCACGCACAGCCGGAGCCCGCGGTGACCGCGATGGCGGCCGAGCCGCCGGAGGACGCCAGCGTCTGCGAGGCGGGCGAGATCGCGTAGGTGCAGCCCGAGGTCCCCGCCTGGGTAACGGTGAAGGTCGTGCCCGCAATCGTCAGCGTGCCGGTCCGGGTCGAGGTCGTCGTCGCCGCCACCGCGAACGCCACCGAGCCGTTGCCGCTCCCGCTCGCGCCGCTGCTCACCGTCAGCCACGAGGCGTTGCTGGTGGCGGTCCAG
>JAYTEJ010000524.1:0-4676 GCA_043735365.1 Acidobacteriota bacterium | reverse complement strand
GTCGGCGCCGCGGCGGGCGGCGGCGGCGGCGCGGGGGCCACGGCCGGCTTCTTCTTGCTGCACGCACCGGCGCCAAGGGCGGCAACAAGCACAACGGCGGCACCCACGTGGAATCTGCGCATCATCAAGTCTTCTCCTGGCGAGCGAACGGTCACGTAGAATTGCATGGAGCTTACCGTCCGCTACTCCTGCTGTCAATTTCCGAACGTCAATGGATCAACTGCTCGACGCCACCGCCCGGGCCGAGGCGCACCACTTCTGGTTCCACGGCTTCCGGGGCTTTGTCACCCCGCTGATCGCTCGGGCGGTCGAGGGGGTGCTGGTGCCGGCGATTCTCGACTGCGGGTGCGGCACCGGGCACAACCTCGGCCTGCTCCGCCGCTACGGCGGCGCCGTGGGTATCGATCTCACCGCCAGCGGCCTAGCCCACGCCCACCGCCGCGGCGAGCGGGCGGTGGCGCAGGCGTCGGCGGCTGCCCTGCCCTTCGCGGCCAGGACCTTCGACCTGGTGACCTCGTTTGACGTCCTCTACGCGCTCGAGGAGGACGTCGAGGCCGCGGCCCTTGCCGAGATGTTCCGCGTGCTGCGCCCCGGCGGACACCTGTTGGTGAACGTCGCGGCGATGGCGCTGCTGACCGGCAACCATTCCGTGCTGGCTGGCGAGGTCCGCCGCTACAGCCGCGACAGCCTGCGCGGCCGCCTGGCCGCCGCCGGTTTCGAGATCGAGCGCCTGACCTACACCAACGCGTCGATCGCGCCGCTCGTCGCCGCGGTCCGGCTGATGCAGCGGCTTCCCGGGCATCGCGAGTCGGGCCGCGAAATCTCCGTCCCCCCCGCGCCGGTCAACGCCGCGCTGACCGCGGTGCTGGCGCTCGAGGCCGCGGCCCTGCGATGGGTCGACATGCCGTTCGGGAGCTCGCTGCTGGCGCTCGTCAGGCGGCCCGGCGCCTGGTCTCCGCACTGCACGAGTGCTTGATCGCCGAGCGCGGCGCCCGGCTGGCCAAGGCGCGACGACCAGGGATACCGGGAGTATCGGCACGAGACAGCCACGCCGCCAGCCGGCATGCCGCGCCCGGACGCCAATCAGCGTGGAGAGGCTAGTTCAGTTAGGCTAGCGCACCGAGTAGGAGTAGATCCGCAGGGCCAGCCGGCGCCGGTCGGCGCTGCCGTCGCGGTCCGCGGGGACGAACGACCGGTCGCTCGCGATCACGACGCGCCCGTCCACCGCGGCCAGCGCGGCGGCGGGCAGCGCGATCGACTGCCGGAAGTTCGTTGACGGTGTGAAGCGGGCAAGCTCGCGGCTGCCGGCCGACACCACGACGGTGGGAGCGGCGTCGAAGTAGCGCAGCGGCGACTCTCCCTCGACCACCAGGGTGACGTCGCGGCCGACGGGACGCACCCACAGCACCGCCTGGTCCGTCGCCCATCGCCACGCCCGCGCCGTCTGCGGATTGAATTCCGGCTCGTACCACCCGTCCATCAGCCCCACCATGGGAGCGCCGTCGCGCTGGAGGTCGAACTGCTCGAGCGCCACCGGCGGCGCCGGCCCGCCGGCGGCACCCTGCGCGGCGACGGCCAGCGGCAGGTAGCCCCCGGATCCGGCCAGGGTCCCGGCGGGCAGCGGCACCCGACGGAAGAAGAATCCGGGGCCGGTATCGAACGACGTCAGGAGGCGACCACCGAGCGTGAGGCTGATCCGCGCGCTCTCGCCAGCCGCGCCAAGGTTCCGCCCCCCGAGGATCAGCAGCGCGTCGTCAGCCCCGGCCCGCACCCAGGCGATGCTGGGCGTCCGGTGCGGACCGAGGCCGTCGCGAGCGGTGACCCCGGCCACCTCAGCGCTGAGCGCCCAGCCGCGGTCCAGCATCCATTGCGGCGGACGCATCCGATAGAGGTCGCCGTTGCCGGGCCGCGCCCCGCCAACGAACGGCGGCTGAATGAACGGCCAGCGATACGCCGACTCGAGCCGCCGGGAGGCGGGATCGATCAGCACCAGGTCGGTGCGGCGCGGGTCCGCGACAAATGCGATCGAGGAGAGCGGAGATGTCCGCCACCGCTCGACCAGGGCCAGCCACTCCCGGCCGTGCGGTGCGTCGAGCACAGGCATGGGCAGGGCCTCGCGCTCCCACTGGGCCACGCGGCGCGCCACCGCGTGCATGCCGACGGCGTCGATGCGCGGGCGCGCGGCCGGATCCTGTCCCCGCGATGGCTCGAGCGCCCGGAAGGCCGCGAACGTCGGGCTGCCCTCGCGTGCGTAGGACGCCGTCGCCGGCACGGTCAGCAACAGCGACACCCCCGCCAGCGCCGTGGCGCCCGCCGGCAGCGCCCAGCGCGGCGCAGCCTCGAGCGCGGAGGCGACGAAGTAGGCGACCGGCACGAGCAGCGGCAGGGCGTAGCGGACCGTCACGACTTCGTGGAACAGCAGGTGAAAGAGCGCGTACGGCACGAACCCCAGCACCAGCAGCAGCAGCGTGTACGGGAACCGCCATGCGGCGCGGACCGCCCCGAAAGCGGCCGCCGCCATCACCAGGCCGCCGGTCATCAGGCCACCCCACGGCCAGAGGAAGGAGAACATCAGCGCGTCCACGGCGACCCGCGGCGAACGGATGTTCCAGAGCATGACCACCCCGGCGAAGTCCTCTCCCGCCTGGGCGCCGAGCGCCGCGGCATAGGCATCCAGGCCGCCGCTGGCGCGGATCATCGGTACGGCCCAGAGCAGGACCCCGAGACCGGCGGCGGCGGCCGCGGCCGCCCGGTCGCGCGGCCGCAGGGACGGGTGCGGCACGACCAGCGCCAGTCCGAGCAGCGGCAGGGTCAGGAGGAAGTTCTGCGAGCGGACGCCGATCGACACGCCGGCGACCAGGGCTCCCGCGATCAGCGCGCCCCGGCCGCGCCGCCCGGTCAGCACCGACAGGCTCAGCGCCTGTGCGGCCATCGCCGCGGCAAGCCCGGTCATGTCGCTCAACGGCCGCACCGCGGTGAACCAGAACAGCGGCGAGGCGACGACGATGAGCGTCGCCCAGGCGGCGCGGTGATCGTCGAGGCCGCCCGGACCGCCTCCGCCGGCGGCGGTGCGCCGGTGCAGCGCCCGGAACAGCACGAACAGGAGGCCGACGAGCGCCGTCCCGGAAAGCGTGCTCAGGAGCCCCATCGCCCGGCCCTCGGCCCCCTCGGCCGACAGGCGACGCACGAGCGGCGTGGTCACCTTGCCGAGCGCGATGAACACCGGATAGCCGGGCGGATGCGGCTGATGCCGCGCGACGTCGAAATGGCGGATGCCGAGCGCGAAATTGATCGAGTCGATGTCTTCGAGTGTGTGCGGAAGGTAGGGCAGGTGCAGCGCGAGGAACAACAGCGCGAGCGCCGCGATGCCGGCGGTGGGCCTGGGGCGCGTCGTAGGTCAGACCTCTCGCAGCCGCAGCGCGTCGTTGAGGCTGCCCAGGCGATAGCCGCGCAGATCCACGGTGACGTGCGCATAGCCGAGCGCCCGCAGACGGCTGTCGATCGCCGCGGCCACCTCCGGCTCCAGCGCCCGGCCGATCTCGCCGGGGCCGAGCTCGATCCGCGCCAGCGTCTCATGGTGGCGCACCCGGCAGATGCGGAATCCGAGATCGCGCAGCGCGGCTTCGGCCTGCTCGATCATCCGCAGCTTCTCGTCGGTGACTTCGCTGAAGTAGGGGATCCGCGACGACAGGCAAGCGGATGCCGGTTCGTCCCAGGTCGGCAGCCCCGCCCGCCGCGACAGCTCGCGGATGCCGTCCTTGGTCAGGCCCACTTCATCGAGCGGGCTGCGCACGCCGAACTCGCGCGCCGCCTGGCGCCCAGGCCGGTAGTCGCCGCGGTCGTCGGCATTGCTGCCATCGGCGACCACGGGAATGCCGCGCTCCCGGGCGATCGCGGTAAGGTGGGTGTAGAGCTCGTGCTTGCAGTAGTAGCAGCGATTGGCGGGGTTGGCCCGGTATTCGGGCCGCGCCATCTCGTCGGTGCGGATGAACTCGTGCCTGAAGCCGACTTGCTGCGCGATGCGAATGGCCAGCGCCCGATGACGCTCCGGATAGCTGGGGCTGTCGGCGGTGACCGCCAGGGCGGCAGAGCCGAGCGCCCGGTTCGCCGCCCAGGCGAGATAGGCGCTGTCCACGCCGCCGCTGTAGGCGACGATGACCGCCGGCAGATCACGCAGCAGGCGATCGAGCGCCGCGTCGATCGCGCCGAGGTCTGGCGAAAGGGGGCCAAGGTCCCCCGCATCCGCCTGCTCCTCGACGCTGTCACGACTCACTAATCGAGCTCCTCCGTCGTATCGTCGTCGTCGTCGTCGTCGAGATCGTCTTCGTCTTCCGCATCCTCGTCGTCGTCGTCGTCGTCCTCGTCATCGTCCTCGTCGACGGCTTCAAGCTCGAGCGGCGCGATACTGGCGACTTCGAGATTCGAGCCGCAGTCGGGGCAGCTGATCAGATCGCCTTTGTCGACATCGAACTCGTCGACTTCGACTTCGGCATCACATTCCGGGCAGGTGGCCATACATGCTCCTGGCGCGGGCAAAGCGTCCGCGCGGCTCGGGACCCGAAGCCACACACAGTGTGCGTCTCCGATCGCGATAATCTCCGGATTATAGCGAAAGCCTGATAAATTCTGCAATGCGCGTACGGGCTGCGGACGGCCCTTCCGTCCACCCGGGCGCC
>JAYTEJ010000523.1:0-7389 GCA_043735365.1 Acidobacteriota bacterium | reverse complement strand
CGCGGCGTCACCTTCTCGGACAACGGCGCCGCGGTGACGTTCGACGACTGCCCGCGCGGCCAGTCGGGCTGCCGCTCCGGTCTCGCGGCCGTCCGCTAGCAGGAAGCGCCGCTAGGTTTCCTGGTGCGGGTGCATGGCGACGCGCCGGTAGACCTGCAGCGTTTCCCGCACCATCCGCTCGGCGCTGAAATGCAGCTGCGCGCGCCGCCGGCCCGCCTCGCCCATGCGCGCTCGCAGCCCGTCGTCCTTGAGCAGTGTCGTGATCGCCTCCGCCATCTTCGCGGCATCGCGCGGCGGCACCAGCAGTCCGGTCTCGCCGTCGGCCACGACCTCGGGGATGCCTCCGGCGGTGGTCGCCACGATCGGCTTGCCGCAGGCCATGGCGTCGATGAGGGAGGTGCCCAGCCCTTCGCTCACCGAGCTCATCACGAAGATGTCGAACGCCTTGTGTACCGGCACGATGTCCGGCCGGAAGCCGGCGAGGACGACGTGCTTTTCGAGATGGTGCTCGCGGATCTGCTGTTCCAGCTGCGCACGCAGTTCGCCCTCGCCGGCAATCACGAACCGCGCATCGGGCACGTGCGGCAGCACCTTCAGCGCCGCCTCGATCAGGTGCCGCTGTCCCTTGTGCGGCACCAGCGCCGCGACGTTGCCGACGAGCGGCGCGTGATGCGGCAGGAACAGGTCCTGGTGGAGATTCGCGGCCGGCGCGGCGTCGATGTGTCCGAAATCGATGCCTTCGTGGATGACGACGGCGCGCATCGCCGGGACGCCGTCGGCGAGCAGCATGCGGCGGATGGCGTCCGACGCGCAGATGAAGCAGTCCACCTGGCGGTACTTCCACCGCGACAGCGCCGAGCCGCGGAGGTGGAAGTCCACCCGGCGCGACGCCACCAGCGGCGGCGTCGCCAGCTCGGTGCTCATCGACAGCGCCAGTCCGGCCATCGCCACCGCGTGGGGATCGTGCGCGTGGAGGACGTCGGGCTTGAGCTGGCGCACCACCCTCGAGAGCCGCCAGGCGGCGTTCAGATCCATCTCCATGCGGGGGGCGAGCGGCAGCAGGTCGAGCCCCTCCCTGGCCCGCTGCAGCAGTTCCCCGCTCGGATGCGCCACCAGCATGGTGCGATGCCCGAGCGCCCGCAGGCCGAGCACGGTCAGCAGGACCTGGTTCTGTCCCCCCCGCCAGGTGCGCGCCGTGTCGATGTGCAGCGAGAACATCAGCGGGACGGGCCGTCCGCGGCCGGCTGCTGCAGCTCCCGGAGCTTGGCGAACTTGAGGAAGACGTAATACGAATTGAGGACCGAGACGATCAGCCCGGCGGCGCCGTCGCCGATGCCGCGGCGAAGGATGTAGTTGCGGAGAAAGGCAAACGGCGGATGGAGGAGGAGGTCGAGCACGCCGGCGCGTCGTCCCTCGGCCCGCCACTGCTCGGCGGCCAGCGTCGTGTAGCGATCGATGGTGGCGAGGTGATGCGAGATGTCGCGATAGGCGTAGTGCCGCAGCTCGTGGCGCAGCTGGCCGGGGGCGCCCTCGAGCTGCAGCGACTCGTGCACCCGCCGATCGTCCCACTGCGCCGCCCGCCGATCGTAGAGCCGCAGCTGCGCGTCGGGATACCAGTCGGTCGATCGGATCCAGCGCCCCAGGTGCCAGGTGACGCGGGGGATGCGGTAGCCCTTCGCCGTCGGCGTGCCGTCGAGCAGCGCCCGGATTTCGGCGGCAAGCTCCGGCGTCACCCGCTCATCCGCGTCGAGCGACAGGATCCAGTCGTTCGACGCCAGTGACGCGGCGTGGTTCTTCTGCGCCCCGTACCCCGGCCAGGCGCGCACTTCGACCCGCGTCGCCAGCGGGCGCGCGATCGCAACGGTGTCGTCCGCGCTGTCCGCGTCCACGACAATCGTCTCGTCGGCCCACGCCACCGATGCCAGCGCCGCGGCGATGTGGCGGCTTTCGTCTTTGGTGATGACCGTGACGGTCAGTTTCACAGGGCGCGAGTCTATCAGGGACCGCACCACCCCGGCACCCCGGCACTTTGTCGCTGGCCCCCTGGCCCCCCGGCGCCTTGGCCTCTGTCCTGGCTCCGTGGCAGCTGGTCTTTACCGCCCTGTGAGTGGCACCAGCTGGACGGCCTCGAAGTTCACCAGCGACCGGTTGTAGGCGATGATCGCGTTGAGCTCGGCGAGGCGGGCGGTGGCGAGGTCGCGCTGGGCCTGGAACAGCTGGAAGGTGGTGGAGAGGCCGACGGTCATCCGCTTCTGCTCGGCCTCGTAGCGGAGCTCGGCGAACTCGCGCGCCTTGCGCGTCGCCTCGACCCGCTTGAGGCTGGTGTCCACCTGTCGCCCGGCGTCGCGGACCTGCGCCGTGACCTGCAGCTCCTGGGCGCGCAGTGCCGTGACCTGCTGCTCGTGCTGGACCCGGCCCTGCGCCAGCGCCGCGTCCGCGGCGCTGGTCCCGATCGGGTAACTGAAGTTCAACTGCACGCTCCAGGTCCGGAAGTTGTTCCCCAGCACGTCGCCGAAGGCGTTGCCGAAGCTCCGCTGGCTGGACCGGATGATCGGCGCCGGGATCACGCCGGCCCCGTAGTCGAACTCGTTCTGCGTGCCGCCGAGGCCGATGACGTTGTAGCTGGTGGTGAGATCGACCGCCGGCAGCCTCTGGTTGTGCGCGTAGCGGATGGCGATGTCGGTCTGGTCCATCTGCCGGCGGAACTGCGCCAGGTCGGTGCGCTTGTCGAGGGCGCTCCGGATCGCCGCCTCGACATCGACCGTTTGCGCCGACAGCACCGGCTGTTCCGAGGGCGTTATCCTGGTCGTCCAGAAGTCCGGCTGCGTCGGATTCAACACCAGCGTCCGCAGCACGTCCTCGAGTGACCGCACCTGCGCCTCGTTGATGATCACCGCTTCCTCGTTGCGCGACACTTCCGCCTGCGCCTCGACGATGTCGATTTGGGGGATGGTGCCGACTTCGACGCGCCGCTGGTTGTTGCGGAGCGACTCCTTGGCGAGATCGAGCGACTGCTGCGCGACCTGGAGCTGGCCGATGGCGCCGACGAGATCGTAGTAGGCGCTCCTGACCGCCCGCGCCGTCTGGGTGAGCTGCTGCTGCAGCTGCAGGTCGACGATCTCCTGCTCCTTCTGGCCGGTGAGCAGCTGCTGGCGCAGGGCGTCGATCGAGAAATTGCGCAGCAGCGGCTGGGTGTAGATGGCATTGAGATTCGACGACAGCCGCGGGTTGTAGACGCTGCCGGCATTGCTGGTGGTGTTGCGGGCGCCGTCGAGGGTCACCTGGTAGCGGCCGCCGCCCCACTTGAGCAGCTGTTGGAGGCCGCCGTTGGTTCGAAGGCCGGCGCTGCTGAGCGCCGTGCCGCTGCCGGTGAGGAAGTCCTCCGGAGGGGTGGTGCTGCTGTTCTTGACGAAGTTCGAGATCAGCGTCGGCGCAAACGAGGCCCGCGTCTGGCTCAGGATCAGCGTCTGGATCTGCGGGCTCAGCCGCTCGGCGCGGATGCCGAGGTTGTTCTCGAGCGCCATCCGGACCGCCTCGTCTGCGGTCAGCTGGAACTGAGGACCGGCGGCGGCCGGCGGCGGCGGCGCCGCCGCCGGGGAGCCGGGGAGCTGCAGCGGGGGCGGAGCGACCGCTGGGGCCTGGGCGAAGACAGGCACCGCGCCGGCGCTGCCGGCAAAGAGCAGCGTCCAGGCCGCGAGGGCGCGGCAACCGGCCGGGAGTGGGTGTTCCAGACGCATCGAGGTTCTCCAGAGACAGAAGTGTCGCGGGCGGCGGCAGCCGCCGCGTCTACACCGTCTACACCATGACGAAGCAGGGGGCGTCAGGGTTTCAAAAAAGCAGCAAAACCCCGAAGCGCATCCCGGCCGTGTTGTAGACTGGCCGCCACCATGCAGTCCGAGGCTGTACTTGACCTCTTTCGTAAATCCGGCGCGCTCCTCGAGGGACACTTCCTGCTCACCTCAGGGCTGCACAGCGAGCGCTACCTGCAGAGCGCGCTCGTCCTCCAGTTCCCCGAGCTGGCGCAGTCGCTGGGGCGCGCCCTGGCCAGCCGGACCGCGCATCTCCAGCCGACCGCGGTGCTGTCGCCGGCGCTCGGGGGCCTGATTATCGGCCACGAGGTGGCGCGGGCGCTCGGCGTTCGGGCGCTGTTCGCGGAGCGGGTCAACGGCGCGCTGACGCTGCGGCGTGGCTTCAGCCTGGCTCCGGACGACCGGGTGCTGATCGTCGAAGACGTGATCACGACCGGGGGATCGACCCGGGAGACGGCGGACGTCGCCTCCGCAGCGGGCGCCAGCGTCCTGGGCGCGGCCTCGATCGTCGATCGCGGCAGCGATCCCGGGCGCCTCAGCCTGCCGCTCTACGCCCTGGTGCAGTTGCAGGTGCCCGCCTACGCGCCCGAGTCGTGTCCGATGTGCGCGCGGAACATCCCGGCGGTGAAGCCGGGCTCCCGCGCGACCTGATGCGCAACCTGAAGGTCACGGTCCAGTACGACGGGACCGGCCTGGTCGGGTGGCAGCGCCAGGCGGGCGGCACCTCGGTCCAGGCGCTGCTCGAGGACGCGCTCGCCCCCTTCGACAGCCGGCGGGTCGTCGTCCACGGCGCCGGCCGGACCGATGCCGGGGTGCACGCGCTGGCGCAGGTGGCCACGTTCGGCCTGACCAACTCGATTGCGCCGGCGGCGCTGGTCCGCGCCCTGAATGGGGTGCTGGTACCGCAGGTGCGCATCCTCGCCGCCGAGGAAGTCGGCCCCGGCTTCCACGCCCGCTTCAGTGCCACCGGAAAAATCTACGAGTACCGCATCGTCAACGGACCGCTGCTGTCGCCGTTCCTCCACCGCTACGCCTGGCACGTGCCGCAACCGCTCGATCTCGAGGCGATGCGCGCGGCGGCGGCGCAGCTGGTCGGGACCCACGATTTCGCCTCCTTCCAGGGCAGCGGCTCGTTCGTGGTCTCGACCGAACGGACGATGCGGGCGCTGGCGTGGGAGGATGGCGGCGGCTACGACCTGCCGCTGGTGATGCGGATCGAGGGAGACGGCTTCCTGCGCCACATGGTGCGCAACATCGCCGGAACGCTGGTGGAGATCGGCGTCGGCCGCTGGAGCGCCGCGGAGATGGAGGGGATCCTGGCCGCCCGCGACCGCCGCCGCTCCGGCCGCACCGCGCCGCCGCACGGCTTGTTTCTCGCCCGGGTCCTCTACTGACGCCCCTTGTTCAGGCCGCGTCAGAGCCTGTATCATCGGGGTTTCGGGCCATGCCGCTCCAGGACATTCTCTCCGTCGTGCCGGCCGGATCGCCTGAAGAGGCGCTCGCACGACAGGTGAACTTCGAGCGCCTTCCCCAGCACATCGCCGTAATCATGGACGGCAACGGCCGCTGGGCCGCGCAGCGCCACCTCCCCCGCGTCGAGGGCCATCGCGCCGGCATCGAGTCGGTCCGCGAAGTCGTCGAGGGCTCGGCCCGCATCGGCATCAAGGTCCTGACGCTCTACGCGTTCTCGGTTGAGAACTGGAAGCGGCCGATGAGCGAGGTCTCGACGCTGATGAGCCTGCTCAAGCGCTACCTGCGGCTCGAGCTCAACACCCTGCTGCAGAACGACATCCGCTTCCGGGTGATTGGCCGCGACGAGGATCTCGCCCCCGACATCCGCCGCGAGCTGAAGATGGCGGAGGACAAGACCGCCGCCAGCCGCGGCATGGTCTTCAACATCGCGCTCAACTACGGCGGGCGCGCCGAGATCGTCGATGCGGCGCGTCGCGCCATCGCCGCCGGCCTCTCCGGCGACGACCTCGACGAGCAGCGCTTCGGCGAGTTCCTCTACACCGCCGGCCAGCCCGACCCCGACCTGCTGATCCGGACCAGCGGCGAGATGCGGGTCAGCAACTTCCTGCTCTGGCAGATTGCCTACGCCGAGATCTGGGTGACCGGCACGCTCTGGCCCGACTTCCGCAAGCGCGACCTGCTCGAGGCCATCCTCGCCTACCAGAAACGCGACCGGCGCTACGGCGGCATCCATCAGCCCGTGGTGGCGGGCAATTGAAGAAGAGGTTCGGGGTTCGCGGTTCCGGGTTCAGTGGAGGAATCGCCGCGTGACGCGGGTGCTGAGCGCGCTCGTGTTGCTGCCGGTGGTCATCGGCGCGGTCTGGCTGCTGCCGCCGTGGGCGACGCTGGCGCTGGCGCTGGTGGCGGCGGCGCTGGCGTTCCACGAGTACGCCGGCATCGCCGCGGCGCTCGGGGCCTCGGTGCCGCGGCTGGTCTCCGGCTCGGCGGTGCTGATGGCGTGCGCGTCGATTGGCGGCGCCCAGGTCCCGGCCGAGATCGTGGTGATGACGGCCCTCATCACCATCGGCGCGCTGGCTGTCGGCGCCGGCGCGCCCGGGCCCGCGATGCTGCGCGATACCACCGCGGCGCTGTTCCCGGTCGCCTACATCGGCCTGCCGCTCGGCGCGCTGGCCGCGGTCAGGATTTCCGGAGGACGCGAGGCGGTCCTGCTCCTGCTCGTGACCATTGTCGTCAGCGACTCCGCGCAGTACTACACCGGCCGGGCGTTCGGCCGCAGGCCCCTCGCTCCCGCGATCAGTCCAAAGAAGACCCTCGAAGGCGCCATCGGCGGATTGGTCTTCGGCACCGCGGCGATGGCCGCCGGCGGGCACCTGCTGTTCCCCGGCACCCCGCTCCCGATGCTGCTGCTCGTCGGCGCCACAATCGCCGCGCTCGGCATCGTCGGCGATTTGTTCGAGTCGCTGCTCAAGCGGAGCGCCGGGATGAAGGACTCGGGATCGCTCATCCCCGGCCACGGCGGAGTGCTGGACCGCATCGACAGCTGGCTGTTCGCGGCGCCGATGTATTACGTGTTCGTCCGCTACCTGCGGTTCTGATGAAGCACATCGCCATCCTCGGCTCGACCGGATCGATCGGCCGGAGCGCGCTCGCCGTCGTCGCGGCCCACGCCGGCCGCCTGCGGGTGGTGGCGCTCGCGGCCGGCGGCAACGTCGAGCGGCTGGTCGAGCAGGTCGAGGCGACGACGCCCGACCTCGTGGCCATGGCGACGCCTGAGGCAGCGCGATGCGCGGATGCGGAGCTGGCCAGGCGCGGGACCAGGGCGCCGCACGTGCTCAGCGGGTCCGAAGGCCTGATCGCGGCCGCGACCCATCCCGAGGCGGACGTGGTGCTGTTCGCCTCGTCCGGGACCGCCGCGCTCGACGCGGTGCTGGCGGCGATTGAGGCGGGGAAGACCATCGCCATCGCCAACAAGGAAGTGCTGGTGATGGCTGGCGCGATCGTCATGGAGGCGGCGCGCCGGCGCGGGGTGCCCGTCCTGCCGGTCGACAGCGAACACAACGCCATTCACCAGTGCCTGCACGGCCGCGCCGCGTCCGACGTGCGCCGC
>JAYTEJ010000522.1:0-6539 GCA_043735365.1 Acidobacteriota bacterium | reverse complement strand
CGACGCAGAACCCCTTTATTTACCAGATATTTACCGTCTCAAGTGGTGGTTCACCCGGGGAACGCCATTTGCTAGCTTACCCACGGATCACTTGCTGACTCAGGTACGTACACGGTGTTGAACACAGGCCCGCGGCGACGCAGTTTGTTCAGGATTACGGCTGAGTTGGCCGTGGTTGTGGCGCTGCTCGTTGTCGCGATGGCCAATATCCGGGCGCGCGCCACGTGGCACGAGGTCGAGGACGGCGTCCTCTGGGCTGCCGCGCCGGACGGCCTCGTCGCCCGCGAGGTTGCCCCGAGCTCTCCGGGCGCCGTCGCGGGGGTGCGGCCCGGCGACGTGCTCGAAGCGGTCAACGGTACCCCGGTCGACCGACCGGCCGATGTCACCGCGCGGCTGCATGCCTCGGTCCGCGGCCAGACGATCGTCTACACCCTCTCGCGCACCCGCACCCGCGAGCTGGTCACGGTCCGGCTGGCGCCGATCCCGTCCGGGGCGCAGGGGCTCTACTACGTGCTGGCGTCGGTCGGCATCTTCTCGCTGCTCGTCGGCGCCTCGGTGCGCGTCCGCCGCCCCGACAATCCCGCGACGCT
This sequence comes from Acidobacteriota bacterium, assembly GCA_043735365.1. Classification (GTDB taxonomy): domain Bacteria; phylum Acidobacteriota; class Vicinamibacteria; order Vicinamibacterales; family 2-12-FULL-66-21; genus JALZOC01. The sequence continues at coordinate 5,949 of JAYTEJ010000522.1, read as the reverse complement.
GCACTTCCTCTGGCTGACCGTCGCCTTTTTCGGCATGCTCGCCTTCTCGTTCAGCGGCCGCTTCGACACCCTCGACTGGACGGTCTACTGGGGGGATGTCTGGGCGACGCTGCTGCTGCCGCCGCTGTTCGTGCACTTCACGCTGGTCTTCCCCGAACGCCCCGACAGCTGGGTGCAGAGCGACGCGGGGCGCTCGTCGCTGCCGCTGCTCTACCTGCCGGCGCTGCTCCTCGGCGGCGCCCGGGTCGCGACCCTGCTGCGGGCGCACGACCAGGGGGCAGCGCTCTCGATCGTGGTGCTGCTGCTGGAGCGCGCCGAGCTGGGCGGCCTGGCGGCGGGTCTGCTCGCCGGCCTGGTAATCATGCTGCGGTCGCTCGGGCGCGTCCGCTCGGTCACCGCCCGCCGCCAGCTGCGCTGGATCGTCTGGGGCACCGCGCTCGGCGCCGTGCCGTTCGCGCTCGGCTACACCCTGCCCTACGTGCTCGGCTTCACGCCGCCGCGCGGCGCCGACCTGACGGCGGTGCTGCTCGGGCTGGTGCCGCTGGCCTTCGCCTCGGCGCTGGTCCGCTACCGGCTGATGGACGTCGAGGTGATCATCAAGCGGGCGCTGGTCTATGCCGCCGCGGTCGCTGCCATCGCCGCCATCTACGCGGTCCTGCTCAAGCTCGCCCGCGAGGTCTTCTTCGGCGGCAACGACACCCACAACTCGGTGATTGCGCTGCTCGCCACCCTGGTCGTGGTGCTGCTCTCCCGCCCGGTGAAGAACGCCATCCAGTCGGGGCTCGATCGCGTCTACTACCGCGATCGCTACGACTACCGCCGCGCGCTGGTCGGCTTCGCGCGCGATCTCAACAGCGACCTCGATCTGCTGCGCCTCAGCGAGCGACTGGTCCACCGGGTCATGGAAACGCTGGTCGTCGATCGCATTGCGCTCCTGATCACGCCGGCCTCGGCGGGGCGCGACGGCGAGTTCTCGCCGCTCGCCCACATCGGCTTCGCGGCGACGCCGCCGGTGCTGCCGCGCACCTCGGAGGTCGGCGCGCAGCTCACCGCGGGGCACACGCTGACGCTCGACGACCCGTTGGCGCACGTCCGCATCGACGGCCGGGAGGTCGAGTTCTGGCGCGAGGCGGGCATCCACTACCTGGTTCCCTGCATCTCGAAGGAGGGCACCATCGCGGTGATGGCGCTCGGGCGCAAGGCCAGCGCCGAGCCGCTCAGCAGCGAGGACATGGCGCTGCTCGCCGCGGTCGCGGCGCAGGCGGCCACCGCGCTCGAGAACGGCCGGCTCTACCGCCAGCTCCGGGTCAAGGCTGACGAGCTCCAGCGGCTCCGCGAGTTCAGCGAGAACATTCTCGAGTCGCTCAACGACGGCCTCGCGGTCGTTAACCGCGACGACCGGGTGGTGCGCTGGAACCGCCGCCTCGAAGAGCTCTACGGCCTCCGCCACGAGGACACCGTCGGCCTGCCGCTCGACGACATCTTCGAGCCCGCCTTCCTCGACGTGCTGCGCTCCGCCCGCCGCGACTCGCCCGAAGGGGCGGCGTTCTACCGCGTGCCGCTGGCGACGCGGCACGACCGCGCCCGCCGCGTGCTGGTCAACGTCGCCACCACGCCGCTGCGCGACTCGGAAGGGGCCATCGCCGGCACCATCGTCATCGTCGAGGACATCTCGGCGCGGGTGCAGCTCGAAGAGCAGCTGCAGATCTCGGAGAAGATGGCGTCAATCGGCCTGCTCGCCGCCGGCGTCGCCCACGAGGTCAACACCCCGCTGACCGGCATCTCGAGCTTCACCCAGATGCTGCTCCAGGGGGCCGACGCCGCGGATCCCCGGACCCAGGTGCTCGAGAAGATCGAGAGCCAGACCTTCCGCGCCGCCAAGATCGTCAACGGCCTCCTCAACCTCGCCCGCCCGGCGAAGGTCGACAGCGGCCCGGTCGATCTCAACGCCGTGATCAACGACGTGCTGGCGCTGCTCGAGCACCAGCTGCGGACCGGCAGCATCCAGCTGCGCAAGGAGCTCGACCCGGCGCCGCTGGTAGTGCAGGGGATCGAATACAAGCTGCAGCAGGTCTTTCTCAACCTCTTCCTCAACGCCCGCGACGCCATGCCCAAGGGGGGCTGGCTCACGGTCGTCACCCGCGGCGGGCGCGACGGCGCGGTGGTCGAGGTCGCCGACACCGGCTCCGGCATCCCCGCGGATCAGCTGTCGCGCATCTACGACCCGTTCTACACCACCAAGGAGATCGGCAAGGGCACCGGCCTGGGGCTGTCGATCACCTACGGCATCCTCCAGGAGCACGACGGCGGGATTACCTGCGAGAGCGCGCTCGGCCAGGGCACGCGCTTCATCCTGTCGCTGCCGCTGGCCGCATCCCGAGTCCAGGCTGACGCCGCGCCGGCCGCCAGGCAGGCCTGATCCATGGCGCGTCCCGACACCATCGACACCGCCGCCGCGGCGCGCGCCCGAGGGGCGCTCCTCATCATCGACGACGAGGAGATCATGCGCGAGATTCTCGAGGCCCTGCTGAGCCGCGAGGGCTACGAGGTGCGGCTTGCCGCCGACGCCGCCGCCGGGCTCGAGCTGCTGCGCGCCACCCCGTTCGACGCCGTCATCGTCGACATGATGATGCCGGGGATGGACGGCATGGCGGCGCTCGACGAGATCAAGAAGATCGACGACGACCTGCCGGTGCTGATGATCACCGCGTTTGCGTCAATCGAGAACGCCATCACCGCGATGAAGCGCGGCGCCTACGACTACATCACCAAGCCGTTCAAGAACGACGAAGTGCTGGTGGTGCTGCGCAACGCGCTGGCGCAGCGGCGGCTGGTGGCCGAGAACCGCGCCCTGCGGCAGAACCTGCAGGCGCGGGCCAACCGCTTCGGAGAAATCGTCGGCCGCAGCGCCCGCATGCGCCAGGTCTTCGACCTGATCATCCAGGCGGCGCCGAGCCGGGCCACCATCCTGATCAACGGCGAGAGCGGCACCGGCAAGGAGCTGGTGGCGCGGTCGCTGCACCAGAACTCGACCCGCGCCGATCGCGCCTTCATCACCGTCAACTCGGGGAACCTGCCCCCCGACCTGCTCGAGTCCAACCTCTTCGGCCACGTCAAGGGGGCCTTCACCGGCGCCGTCTACCCGAAGAAGGGGCTGTTCGAGCTCGCCGACAAGGGGACCATCTTCTTCGACGAGATCGGCAACGTCCCGCTCGAGACCCAGGCGAAGCTGCTGCGGGTGATCCAGGAGCGCGAGTTCATGCGGCTCGGCGGCGTCGACACGATCAAGGTCGACGTCCGGATCATCGCCGCGACCAATGTCGACCTGCGGCACATGATGGAGGAGGGCAAGTTCCGCGAGGACCTCTACTACCGCCTCCACGTCATCACCGTCCAGCTGCCGCCGCTGCGCGAGCGCAAGGACGACATTCCGCTGCTGGTCCAGACCTTCCTCGAGAAGTACGGCAAGGAAAACCAGAAGACCCACCTCGAGCTGACCGGCGAGGCGCTCGATCTGCTGCAGGAATACGACTGGCCGGGGAACGTCCGCGAGCTCGAGAACGTCATCGAGCGCGCGGTGGTGCTGTCGACCGGGGCGCGCATCGACGCCGACCTGGTGCCCGATCACGTCCGCAGCGGCAAGCGCTTCCAGATGCCGCAGTTCGTGGTCCCGCCCGAAGGCATCTCGTTCCGCGAGGTCATCACCGACTTCGAGAAGCGGCTGATCGAATCGACGCTCGAGGCCGCCGGCGGCGTCCAGAAGCGCGCCGCCGAACTGCTCCACATCAAGCCGACGACGCTCAACGAGATGATCAAGCGCCACGACATCCGGCCGCGGCGCAAGCGCGGCGCCGCCGGCCGCGCCGAGGCCTCCGACCGCGAAGACATCGACGACGGCGACCCGGTCGGCGCCGTCAACTCCGACTAGCGGCGCGCCGCGTCTGGCCCTTGAGCTGGGCGAACATCCGCTCGTACTTGGCGAGGATGACGTCCCAGCGGTAGCGCGTCCGGATGTAGTCCCGCCCGTTGGTGCCGAGCGCGGCGCGCAGCCGCGGGTCGCCGACCAGCATCCGCAGCCCCTCGGTGAACTCATCCCGGTCGGCGTAGTAGAGCCCGGCGTTGCTCCTCCGGCAGTGGTCGACGAGCACCTCGCTGCGGGCGTTGGCGAGGATTGGCGTGCCGACCGCGAACGACTCGAGCGCCAGCAGCGACAAACTCTCGTACGGCGACGGCACGATGACGACGGTGGCCGCCTCGAGCGCCTGGACGCGCTCCTGGTCGGAGAGCCGGCCGGCGAAGCGGATGTACGGCTCCTCCGGCAGCGGCATCAGCTTGACGCCCATCAGCACCAGCGACGCATCGCCGCCCTCCTGGACGTAGGTGCTGAAGTATTCGATCAGTTCCTCGCAGCCCTTGCCGGGGTCGATCCGCCCGCCGTACAGCGCGATCGGCCCGTCGAGGCGATGGCGCCGCCGGAACACCGAGCCGCGCTGCGCGAGGTGCGGCCTGAAGGTCGGCGAGGCGTCGTCGGCGGCGGCCGCCTCGGCGAGCTCCTCCTCGTCGTCGACGTGCGGGCCGGTATGCTCGCGCGGATAGGCCTGGGCGTGCGGCAGCTCGACGCCGCAGCCGATCGTTTCCTCCTCGACGGCGCGGATCGAGAAATGGGTCGTCAGGAACTGGCGCTCGACGTCGGTGTTGTAGGCGATGCCGGCGGCGGCGCCGAACAGCTCGCGGTAGATCTCGAGATGGATGGCCGGTTCGTCGTGCGCGGTCGGGACCAGAATCGACTTGTGCGGGGCGATCGTCAGGCCGAGCACGGTCGGCGCATACAAGTAGGTGAAGAAGACCAGGACGTCGTACTGGGCCTGGTTGCGCTCGAGGTAATCGAGCAGCGCCGGGCACCACGGCCCCTGCTGGCGCAGCCACTCCATCTCATCGTCACGACTGTGGTCGTTGGTGAAGATCCATTCCGAGTAACGGTTGAAGGCCTGGAGGTCGCGGGTCCGGGCGTTGGCGAAACGCCGGACCGTGACGCCGCGGATCCGGTCGGTCCCTTCCGGGTAGGCGTTCTCCCAGGTGATGTAGTCCTGGGCGCAGGTCGTCAGAACCTCGACCTGGTGCTTGGGCGCGAGCCGCTCGGCGATCAGGCGGCAGTGGTATTCGGAACCGCCGAGAATCTCGGTGCCGTAGCGCTGGACGACGAATGCAATTTTCACGGGAGCCTCGCTGCTGCCGGCGCCAGGCGCTAGAGGCCTGCCAGGACGTCCAGCAGACGGCTCTGGACGCGCGCGGCGGAAAAATCACCGACCCGGCGCCGCTGCCCGTCGAGGACGCGGTCGCGGATGGGACGATCGTATACGAGCGTGCCGGCCAGTTCGGCGGCGAACTCGAGGTCTTTCGGGGCGAACAGCACCCCGGCGCCGCCGAGCGTTTCCGGCACCGCGCCGGCGGCGTAGGCCAGCACCGGGACGTCCGCCGCCATCGCCTCGACGAGCGGCACGCAGAAGCCTTCGTGCTCGCTCAGCGAGACGTAGAGGTCGGCCCAGCGGTAGAACGCCGCGAGGTCCTCGTCGGGCACCGGGCCGGTGAACCAGAAGCGGTCGGGCAGCATCCGGAACTCGGCCAGCATCGCGCGGATCCGCGCGTAATAGCGCGGCACGCCGTCGTAGCGGCCGACGAAGATGAAGCGGTAGTAGCTGTCGACGTAGCGCTTGTACATCTCGGCGACGAGGATGTGGTCCTCGATCCGCTTGTTCGGCACGATCCGGCCGACGAACAGGATGTTGATCAGGCCGTCGCCGAGGATCTTCTCGAGTGCCGGGCGGCGCGGCGCCGCCGTGATCCGGGCGGTGTCGACGGCGATCGGCATGACGCCGGTCGGCGCGAAGCCGAGCGCCTCGAGCTCGGCGCGGTTGAACTCGGAGTCGCCAAGCGCGAGGTCGACGTGGC
>JAYTEJ010000521.1:0-2768 GCA_043735365.1 Acidobacteriota bacterium | reverse complement strand
AGGCCCGACACCGGATCGACGACGTCGGGGGCGACCTCGGCGAGCGGGCCGAGGACGAAGAACCGTTCGCGGAAGCGCGGGTGGGGAACCCGCAGACCGGTGGTGTCGCTGACGACGTCGCCAAGCAGGATCAGGTCGAGGTCGAGGGTGCGTGGAGCACCGGGGAAGGGCCGCTCGCGTCCCCAGGCGCGTTCGATCGACAGGAGGGCGTCGAGGAGCGCGCGCGCATCGAGCGTCGTCTCGCCGACCACGACGGCATTGAGGTAGAGCGGTTGGCCGGCGGCGCCGTCGCCGACCGGTTCGGTTTCGACCGGATCAGAGACGATCAGCGGCGTTAGCAGCAGCGCCAGCCGGCGCGCGGCAAAGGCCAGCGCCGCGTGACGATCGCCGAGGTTGCTGCCGAAGGCAACCGCGGCGCGCCGCGCTACTGTTCGATCCACCGGGTGCCGAGCACACCCCCGCCCGTCCCGGCGCCGTCGGCACGGCGGCCGAGCAGGTCGGTCCGGCCGGCCAGCGCCTGTTCGAAGAAGCGCTTGTGCTCGAGCGTCTCCCCGAGAATGACCCGCAGCAGGCTGCGGTGGCGCGCGTTGGGCACGCCGTCCATCCGCGGCTTCCACTTGTCGACGAAGGCCTGCGCCCCGTCGCGATCCTCGCTGAGGAGACGCACCTGCGCCGAGTCGCCTTTCGACGACGGCATCTCGGGCTCCGCGATCTGATCGAGCGTGCCGCCCAGATCGGTGATGGCGTCGCTCACCCAATTGAGCTGCACGTCCTCGCGGCAGATGACGTACTGGTAAGTGTTGTTGAAGTCGTAGTGCGGGATGTGCCGGGCCGCGGCGACGTGCCGCTGGCGGGCGGTCAGCTTGTCGCGATGGAACTCCCGGAGCAATGCGAGCAGTTCGGTGGACGTCACGAGCTTTGCTTTTCCTTGCAGGTGATGCAGACGCGCGTCCAGGGAATCGCCTTCAGCCGCGGTTCGGCGATCTCCTCGCCGCAGTCGCGGCAGATGCCGTAGGTGCCCTTCTCGAGTCGATAGAGGGCCTCCTCGATGGCCTGAAGGATCTTGGCGTCCGTCTGCTTGAGCTTGAGCTGGATGTGCACTTCGTTGTTGCCGCTGGCCTGATCGGCGAGGTCACCCTGTCGGGTATTGACCTCAATGGTCGCGGGCTGCGGTTTGACGCCGCCACCGGTCGAAAGGATCTCTCCCCGCTTCCGCAGCAGCGCCTCTTTGAACGGCGAATAATCCATTGCTGGCGTCTCTCCTCAGGCGGCCCCGCAGACGCCGCCTCGCATCGCCCGGCCAAAACCTCATCTTAGCAGAAACCTGCGTGCCGGAGGCCTGGAGCAGCGCCGGTGCGCATGTCAACCCGGGCCGCAAAAACCGCGCATTATGGGCTATGCTCCCCCCTTGAGTGCAGGCCGGAGGCGGACTCCGTGGCGCCGCGACCCGTCCTGCCCAGCCCGAGAGGACACTTCGATGAGACAGCAGACTCGACACCTTCTGATGGCCGCCGCGTGCGTGATGGCCGCCTCCGCGTGGGCCGGCGCCCAGGTCGCACCGCCAGCCGGACCGGGCGCCGGGCAGCCTGCCCCTGCCGGGCAGGCCTCCGCCGCCGCCAGACCGCCGGCGCCGGCTCAGCCCATGTCCTTCTTCGTCACCAGCCGGAGCCTTGGCAAGGGGGGGAATCTCGGCGGCCTTGCCGGCGCCGACGCCCATTGCCAGGCGCTTGCCGCCGCCGCCGGCGCGGGCGACCGCAGCTGGCATGCCTACCTGAGCACCCAGGGCCCGGGCGCGGTCAGCGCCAGGGACCGCATCGGCGAGGGCCCCTGGTACAACGCCAAGGGGCAGCGCATCGCCCAGAACCAGGCCGAACTCCATGGCGACACGCTGGACCTGGCCAGGCTGGGCAACTCGGTGACGCGCGTCACCGCGATCAGTGAAAAGGGAGAGCCGATCAACGGCGTCGGCGCGAGCCCGAACCAGCACGACATGCTGACCGGTTCGCAGCCCGACGGCCGCGCCTACACCGACGCCGCCGATCACACCTGCCACAACTGGACGAGCGACGGCGAAGGCGCCGCCCAGCTCGGGCACAACGATCGGGCGGGCGGCACCAATACCTCCTGGAACTCGACCCATCCCAGCCGCGGATGCAGCCAGGAGAATCTCGTCAGCACCGGCGGCGCCGGGCTGTTCTACTGCTTCGCGCCCTCCGCCTCCCCCGCCCGGTGACGACGCAGATGGCGCGGACGACAACGCTGCGAGGACCGCTGGCGCTGGCGGCGGCGCTGGCCTGCGCCTACGCGATGCCGGGCGCGCAGGGTCGCCCCGCCGACACGCCCTTCCGCGTCACCATGATCGATCCGGGGGCGAACGAGACCGCCGCCTTCGCCGACGTCAACAACGACCGCCGGCTGGACATCGTCTCGGGCGACGCCTGGTATGAGGCGCCGACCTGGAAGCGACACGCCATCCGCGAGCTCGGCTGGAACGGTCAGTACGTCGACAACTTCAGCGATCTGCCGATCGACGTCGATGGCGACGGCTTCATCGACGTCGTCCAGTTCGGCTACTTCAGCAACAACGTCGTCTGGGCCCGGAACCCTGGGAAGAGCGCCGGCGCCTGGACGACCACCGAAATCTTCGCCGGCTTCCCCACCGAGTTCGCGCAGCTGGTCGATCTCGACAACGACGGCAGGGCGCGCGAGCTGCTGCCGGAGTTCGACCGGCCGGCGGCGCCGCTGGCCTGGTTCGAGCTCCGCGACGG
>JAYTEJ010000520.1:0-1635 GCA_043735365.1 Acidobacteriota bacterium | reverse complement strand
TACTGCGTCAGGTAGGCCCCGAAGGCAGTGAGCGCCAGATATTCGAAGACGAAGCCGCGCAGCAGCCAGGCGGCCACCTGGAGCGGCACCATCGCCAGCCCGACCAGCGGCACGAAGGCGATCAGCCCGAGGCCCGCGGTGGCCATGATCGACCCCAGGGTGGCGAGCCCGACGAGCAGCAGCACCACGCCGAAGATGCCCGCGACCTCGCGCATGCTCCCGCGCAGGAACTGGCCGACCCGCGCCATGCCGTCCCGGACGCTCAGGTCCTCGACCGCGATGGCCATCTGGGTCAGCAGGTAGAGGAAGTTGATGAGCGTGATCCAGACGACCAGCGCGCTCGAGGCCAGCGCCGCGGCGAACGTCCACCCGAGCAGGACGCCGGAGTTGCCCGCCAGCGCATAGCCGCCGACGATCAGGCTGAGATAGATGACCGCGGTCGCCGCGTAGGCGATCAGCAGGAACGCCCCCAGCCGCACGTAGCGCCGCCAGAACCGCCGGCAGCCCTCGAGAAACGGCTCGATGTTGGTGCGGTTGGCGCGCCGCAACGCCGCCAGCCGGAGCGGCGGGCGCTCGATCGGTCCGGCCTGCGCCTCTGCCTCGGCGAGAATCGCCACCGTGCCCCCCTTGACGATGAAGGTCAGGGTCGAGCCGCCCAGCAGCACCACGACGAATGCCGCCACGAAGGCGCCGAGCGCCACCGGGTTGGACCTCAGCGCCGCCACCACCGCGCCGATGATGTCGCGGACGTCGCCCGAGAGCAGTTCCTGCACGTCCGCCCCAAGGAGCAGGACCACCAGGAAGATGCCTCCCACCACCGGCACCGCCAGCAGCAGCTTCAGGGTCCCGTCGGCGATGAACTGCACGGCAATCAACGGCCAGTTGGCCGCGGCGATGAAGGCACCGCGCTTGAGGGACGGCTTCAACGCAGGCGGGTGGGGCATCGAACGATCGATTGTACCTCTTGCGGTATTCTGCTGATCCAGTGTCGTCATCCGCCCTTCCGGGCGCCCGTTGTCCCGGCGATCGCCGGCCCCGACTGCTGGCCGCCGGCCTGGCCGCCGTGCTGCTGGTGGGACTGGGCGGCGCCCTGCTCGAATTGTGGCGGTTCGGCGCGACCGAGGCCTCGGCCTCGGCGCGGGTCGAACGCCGGGTCCACGGCGATTTCGACCGCATGACCCGCGTGCTGGGGCGCGTCGCGGCGGGCATTGCGTCGGATCCCGCGGCCTCCCGGGGCCTTGGTGCCGGGGTGGACGCGGCCCGCGACCTGTTCGACCTGGTGGACCGCCGCCTGGCGGACGCGGGCGGGGCCGGCGGCGACCTGGCGGCGACGATCTACGACACGCGTGGCATCGCCCGCGCCTGGGGCGGCCGGCCGTCGGATATCCGGGTGCCGGACCGCATCGCCGGCCCGGCCTCGTTCTTCGTGACCCCGTCGCCGCTGGGGCTGCGGCTGGTCCACGTCCTCCCCATCGTCGATGCGCAGCGGCACCGCGCCGGCGCAGTCGCCGTCGAGCGGGTCCTGTCTCCGGCGTCGGCGGCCGCGACGTTCGCGGCGAGCGAGTTCGTGCTGGAGACGCCGCTCGGTCCGGCGTCGCTGCGGATGCGCTGGGAGGGAGCCGGCGGCGAGCCGCG
>JAYTEJ010000519.1:0-3240 GCA_043735365.1 Acidobacteriota bacterium | reverse complement strand
CGCGCCGAGATCGTCGGTCACCTGGACCGTCACGCCGACGCGGTCGCCGTTATGGAAGGATGCACCCGCGGCCGGCGACAGAATACGGATCGTGGGCGGCGTGTCGGGCACGATGGCCAGGACCACCTGGGCCGACTGGGTCGAACGACTGCCTGACGTGTCGGTGGCAGACGCCGAGATTCTGATGCTGTCGCCTGCCTTCCCGAGCGCGGGGACGGCCTGGAGGCTGAACGTGAAGGGCGCGGTTCGGACGGCGCCGGCGGGCTGATCGTTGACGAAGTAGTCGATCACCGAGATGTCGTGGCCCGGGCCGAGCGTCGGCGTCACCTGCGCCACGGCATTCTCGATCACGCGTCCGCCGTTCGAGGGCGTCAGCGCCAGAATCACCGGCGCGGTCCCGTCGGTGGTGCGGAACCGATAGGTCAAGCCTTGCGGCTGGCTGTTGCCAAAGGCATCGGCGGCGGCCGCCACCTGCACTTCGTAGTCGGCTCCGGGCTGCAGCGGCAGGAGCGGCGTGAACACGAGCGTGGTGTTGCCGAACACCACGTCCGTCCGCCCGGCGGTATCGACGCCGCCGCTGAGGAGGCGGATCGGCGGGCCGCGGAACCGGGCTGTGTCGAACGGTTCGGAGAACTTCACCCGGACCACGGTTGTTTTCGGCGCGCCGCCGGCACCCTGGGCGGGGGATGTCTCGAGGATCTGCGGCGCCAGGATGTCCACGGTGGTGAAGCTGGCGACGTATGCCGGGCTGAGCGCGTGGCCGAGGCGATCCTGGACGCCCTGGACGGACAGCGTGTAGCGTGTCTGATCGCGCAGCGGGTCGAGCGGCGTCACCGTGACGACCCGATCGCCGTCGCTGAGCGCCAGTGTCGCGGGCACGGGGCCGGCCGGACCGCCGAGCGCGACGTTCGCCGGCGTCACGCTGCCGGCCGCCAGCGGCTCCGAGAACGTAAGGCGAATCGCCTGGTTCCGCGGCACCTGCACGGCCGACGCCAGCGGATCGCTGGCGACGACCGACGGCGGCGCCGCGTCGAGGACGATGTCGCCGAGGCTGGCGGCGGCGGTCAGGACGAGTGCCGTCCGGGCAATGCCGGTGCTCAGGGGATCCTCGAGCCGCACCTCATACGTGCCGAGTGGCACCGCGTCGAAGGCGAAAGCTCCGGCCGCATCGGAGACCTGAAAGAAGTGGCGGTCGGGCTGGCCTGGCGCCGGAACCGGACGCAGCGCGATCTCGATGGTCACGCCGGTGGCCGGTGACCCGTCCGGCTGCAACACCCGACCCGCGACCGCGGCGGTGGGCTCGAGTGCGATGCGCAGGTCGAGGGCCTGCCCGGGGTTGACGCTGCCGCTCGCCACACCCTTCAGCCCGCTCACCGGATCGACCGCCGTCACCGTGTAGGTGCGCGCCGGCACGTTGATGAAGGTGAACCGGCCGTCCGCGTCCGCGAATCCGGTGCAGATGTCGAAGCCGCGGGCATCCGAGCAGCCGCTCGCCGGCTGTCCTCTGAGCGTCAGCTGCGCGCCTGCGGCCGGCCGGCCGTCGCCGAGGACGACCTGCCCGCCAATCGTGCTGACACCGACGAGGGTCAGCCGCACGCGGCTGATGTCCCCTTCGAATGCCAGATTGCCGTAGAGGACGGCGGCGTTGCGGCTGGTCTGCGACTGCGCCCGGAGGGTGTAGCGCCCCACCGCCACCGAGTCGAAGGCGAAACCGCCCTGGGCATCGGACAGTGTCGACAGCCGGTTGTAAGCTTCGAAGCAGTCGCTGGCGCAGACGTCCACGGCAATGTTGGGTGCCGGCGTGCCGTCGGGGTTGAAGACCGTGCCCTCGAGGCGTCCGGCCCGGCGCCGCTGAAGCTCGACCACCACGGGCAGGTCGATCCGCTGCCCCTCGCCGGGCAGGCGCCCTGCCGAGTCCGCGAAACCGATCGGTTCCCCTGGCGCGAACAGCTTGCCGACGTGGATCCGGAAGTCGCCGACCGGCGCGCCGGGGAACGAGAAGGTACCGTCGACGCCACTTGTGGTCCGGAGCGGCGGCACGATGCGGCCGGTAAAGACGGCCGGATCGAGCGAGACGTCCCATCCGCGCAGCGGGCCGAGCGTGCCCGACTCGAGCACGGTGCCGGTCACCAGCCCGCGCCCGACCTCCGCGATGTTGACGGGCACGACCTGACGATCGAAATCAATGCGCCCGGAGGCGCGCCCTCGCCGCGCCGTCGCCGCCTCGAAGACGTCGATAGCGAAGGGGCCGAGCGGAATGAGGTCGGCGCGATAGTCACCGGAGGCGTCGGTGATCCCAAGCACCAGCGGGCCGCGGTCGTTGCTGATCACGACCTCGGCATTGGCTACCGGGGTCAGCCCGTCGCTCTTGAAGACCCGCCCGGCCACCGAGCCGGATGCGTTATAGAGGAAGACGTCAACCGTCACATCCCCGTCTGCGTTGGTGACTCTCGCTGTGGCGCGGCCGGCGAACCCGGTGCGAAGATCGGTCGCGAGAATCGCGACGTCTCCTTCGCTGAAGGCATCCCCGCCCTCGAGCCGCAGCACGCCGCCGGCGTCCGCCAGCGCGGTGACCCGCTTGCGTGGGAACTCGGGCTGCGCCACCTCGACCCGAGCACCGGGAATCGGCGTCACCGCATCACTGCCCTTCACCCGCACCACCAGCGTGCGCAGCCGCATCAGACGCAGCGGCAGATCGGCGGTCTGGCCCGGCGCGACCTCGCCGCCGACCTGCCCCACGGCACCGGTGGCGCGATCCTCGGCGCTCAGCGTGAAGCTGCCGGCGTTGACCAGCGGCAGGAGGAAGCGTCCCTGGTCGTCGGTGATGACGGTCTCGTCCTGAATGCCCTGGGGCACGTCCTGGCAGCTGCCAGGGTCGATGGTCAGACCGCCGACGCGAACACTCGAAGACTGGGCGCACACCACCTTGAAGGCTTTCGAGGTGTAGCGCACGAGCACGTTCGCGCCGACCGGAGTCACGCCGTCTGCTTGAAGGACCGTGCCGGCGATCTGACTGGTCGCCTGCAGCCGCAGATCCACGCGCACCGTGGCGCCGGCCGCCGGTATGGTTCCAGCGAACGTGATGGGATCGGGGCTGAACTGTCCTGCGGCGGCCAGCGTGAACGGTCCGACGAAGAGACCGTCGAACCCGAACTCTCCGCTCGTGAAGTCGGTGTTGGTCACCCTGTAGTTGGTGACACGCTGGAAGGCCGTCCCCACCAGCCCTCCCGCGACGACCAC
>JAYTEJ010000518.1:0-19720 GCA_043735365.1 Acidobacteriota bacterium | reverse complement strand
TGCGCCTGCGAGAGCAGCACGACGAACGCCGGCAGGTTCTGGTTGTCGCTGCCGAGGCCATAGCTGACCCAGGCGCCCATGCTGGGGCGCCCTGGCTGCTGGAATCCAGTCTGGATGAAGGTGATCGCCGGATCGTGGTTGATCGCCTCGGTGTTCATCGTCCGGATCACCGTGATCTCGTCCACGATCTTGGCGGTGTACGGCAGCAGCTCGCTCACCCAGGTGCCCGACTGGCCGTGCTGCGCGAACGAGTAGAGCGATCGCGCCACCGGCAGCGACGACTGCCCCATCGTCTGGGCGACGCGCTGCCCCTGCCGCACCGAGTCCGGAATCTGCGTGCCCTGGAACTGCGCCAGGCCCGGCTTGTAGTCGAAGGTCTCGAGCTGCGAGGGGCCGCCGGACTGGTGCAGGAAGATCACCCGCTTGGCCTTCGGCGCGAAGTGCGGCAGACCCGGAAGTCCGCCGGCGTGCGCCGCGGCGGGCTGCGCGCCGGCGGCCGTCAGATCGCGCCCGAGCAGCGACGACAGCGCCGCGATGCCGATGCCCTGCGCCGAGAGCCCGAACAGCTGCCGACGGGTGAGCTCGAGGGAAGGAGGTTTCATAGGCTTACTTGCTGACCGCTTCGTCGAGGTTGAGGATGACGCTGGTCACGGTCGTCCAGGCGGCGAGCTCCACCGGGTCGATCGCCGCGCTGCGCTTCGATTCGCCGACCGACACCAGCTTCACCGCCGCCTGGCGATCCGCGGCGAACGCGGTGCGGCGCTGGTCGAGCAGCCCGCGGAGAACCTTGAGCTCGCGCCCTGCCGGCTGGCGCGACGTCGCCAGCCGGAAGGCGTAGGCCAGCCGGCGATCGGGATCCGCGCCGCCTTCGGTCAGCGCCCGTTGGGCGAGGGCGCGCGACGCCTCCACGTAGGTCGGATCGTTCATCAGCGCCAGCGCCTGGAGCGGCGTGTTGGTGAGGGCGCGGCGCGCGGTGCACTTCTCGCGGTTCGGCGCGTCGAAGGTCGCCAGCGACGCCGGCGGCACGGTGCGCTTCCACAGCGTGTACATGCCGCGGCGGTAGAGATCGGCGCCGTGGCTCTGCTCGTAGCGCTGCCCCGAGAAGCCGTCGCCGAACGCCATCTCCTCCCACAGCCCGGCCGGCTGGTAGGGAGAGACACTCGGCCCGCCGATGCGGTCGTTGAGCAGGCCGGCGGCGGCCAGCGCGGTGTCGCGGACCATCTCGGCCGGCATGCGCACGCGCGGCCCGCGCGCCAGCAGCCGGTTCTCCGGATCCTGCTCGAGCAGCGCCGGGGTGACGTGCGCCGACTGCCGGTAGGCGGCGGAGGTCACGATCAGGCGCTGCATTGCCCGCACATCCCACCCGGTGCGCACGAACTCAGTTGCCAGCCAGTCGAGCAGCTCGGGGTGCGACGGCGGCTCCCCCTGGACGCCGAAATCCTCCTGCGTCTTGACGATGCCGACGCCGAAGTACATCTGCCAGAAGCGATTGACCGCCACCCGCGACGTCAGCGGATGGTCGGGCTGCACCAGCCACTTCGCCAGCGTCAGGCGGTTGAGCGGGGCGCCGTCGGGCAGCGGCGGCAGGACCGCGGGCACGCCGGCCTGCACCTTCTCGGTCTGGTTGCGGTAGTCGCCGCGCGCCAGCACGAAGGTATCGCGCGGCTTCTTGAGCTCCCCCATCACCATGGTGGTGGGAATGGTCTTGTCGAGCGCCTCCTTCTGCAGACGCAGGGCCTGGAGCTCGGTGTAGACCGTGCGCAGCGTCGCCGGCGCCGCATAGGTGAGGAAGTACTCGCGCGCCTGGTCGCTCTCGTCCTTCGAGCGCTTGCCG
This sequence comes from Acidobacteriota bacterium, assembly GCA_043735365.1. Lineage (GTDB taxonomy): Bacteria > Acidobacteriota > Vicinamibacteria > Vicinamibacterales > 2-12-FULL-66-21 > JALZOC01. The sequence goes on along the minus strand of JAYTEJ010000518.1, from coordinate 17,886 downwards.
TGCACCCCCGAGACGATGACGCGGATGGCATCGTGAATCGCCAGCTGCTCGACCTCGGCCGGCGCCAGGGTGCGACTGTAGATCCGGAGATCGTCGATCTGGCCGGAGAACGGCGCGCCGAGCGCCTTGTCGCCGACGGTGAGGGGCGCCTCGGTGCGGATCGGGCCGGCCAGGGTGTCGCTGACCAGCTCGGTGGGCGCATCCTTGCCATTTACGAACAGGCGCAGGCCCGCGGCCCGTCCGGACCCGTCGGCAAGCAGCGCCACGTGGTACCAATCGCCGAGGCGCAGGCGTTCGCGGGTGCGAATCTGCAGCGCGTGCGCGGGATCGGAGGCGAGCGTGACCACGAGGCGCGCCGCCCAGCGCTGGATGCCGACGAGCGCGATGTCCTCGAAGCGCCACTCGAAGCCGCGCCGGTGCTCGCCGTTGTCCAGCTTCTGCAGCGCGTGCATCGGCAGGTTGCCGCGCCCCTTGATCCAGACCGCGACGCTGAACGGATCGGTGCGGTCGAAGTCCGCGACGTTGCCGAAGCTGACCTCGGTGTCGCCGTCGAACGAGACCGCGCGGCCGATCTGTCCAGGGTCGAACGTCGGATCGCCGGTGACCCGCCGTCCGTGCCGATAGCGTCCGGAGATGTCGGAGAAGCTGCCGTCGAGCTCGTAGTGGGCGACCAGGCCGGCGCCGGGGGCCGCCGCCCGGTCCGGAAGGGTGGACTCCCAGGCGGCCTGCAGCGGCGCGACCACCGTGTCGGCGAGCGCCGCCTGGCGGGTGCGGATGGCCGCGGTCAGCGCCTCGAGGCGGGCCTGCTGTTCGGGCGAGGGCAGCTGGATGAGCGGCTGGGCGTTGCCGGTCCGGCCGTCCAGCCCCAGCTCCGGCACGTTATTGAAGAAGGCGAAGAACTGGTAGAACTCCTTGTGGGTGATCGGATCGAATTTGTGCGAATGGCACCGCGCGCACCCCATGGTGAGCCCCATGAACGCCGAGGAGGTCGCCTCCACCCGGTCGATCACGTACTCGACCTGGTACTCGTCCGCGATTGCCCCCCCTTCGAAGTTGATCATGTGGTTGCGATTGAAACCCGACGCGACCTGCTGATCGCGCGTCGCCCCCGGAAGCAGATCCCCCGCGAGCTGCTCGATCGTGAACTGGTCGAAGGGCAGGTTGCGATTGAAGGCGCCGATCACCCAGTCGCGCCAGGGCCACATGCTGCGGAGGTTGTCGATGTGGTAGCCGTGGGTGTCGGCATACCGCGCCGCATCGAGCCACGGCATCGCCATCCGCTCGCCGTAGCGCGGCGACTGCAGCAGCGTCTCGACGCGGCGCTCGTAGGCATCGGCAGCGCCGTCCGCGAGGAACGCGTCGAGCGCTTCCGGCGTCGGCGGCAGCCCGGTCAGGTCGTAGGTGACGCGCCGGAGCAGCGTCGCCTTGTCCGCGTCAGGCGACGGCTTCAGTCCTTCGCGCTCGAGCCGTGCCAGGATGAACTGGTCGATCGGATTGCGCACCCAACGCGCCCCGGACCCGGCCGCCGCCGGCGGTTCATGACGCACCGGGGCGACGAAGGCCCAGTGCGTATCCCACCTGGCCCCTTCGGCGATCCAGCGCTGCAGCAGATCGATCTGGTGCGCGGTGAGCGTATGGCCGGTTTCGAGCGGCGGCATGCGCTCGTCCAGATCGGGATTGGTGATGCGCTCCACCAGCAGGCTGCCCGGGGCGTCGCCGGGGACGATGACGCCTTTCTTGGCGAAAGCGCCGTCGCGGGTGTCGAAGTGGAACTTGGTTTCGCGCTTGTTCTCGTCCGGGCCGTGGCAGGCGAAGCAGTTGTTCGAAAGGATGGGAAGGATGTCGCGGTTGAAGCTGACCGGAGCCACGCTGCCCTGCGCTCCCGCCTGACCGCGGGCCGCGAACGCCGAGGCCCCCGCCAGACCGAAGCACGAGAGCGCCAAGCCCGCCGCACCGGCGTGACGACTGATGCGCATGCGCGCATCTTAACGGAAAAGGTCGCGGCTTTCAGCTATCACTGTCAGCTCAGCCGACGGGTGGCCTGGGCGCCTTGGCAGCGTCGCCGTTGCGTCCGCCCCAGAGCCAGCCGACGACACCGAGGGCCGCAAGGCCGACGACCCCCTTTTTCAGCAGGTGCCGCCTCGGCGCCGGCGCTTCGTCGGGCTCGGTGAGGCGGCGGAAGGCCTCGATGTCGGGACCGGATGCGGCCGGCGCGGCCTCCGGGCGCGGCCGGCGGCGGCGTTCGTCGGACGGAATCCAGCGCACGAGATAGGTGAACGTCTCGGACGCGCAGACGGGACATTGCCGGGCGTCGTGGACGTCCTCGCAATCCAGACAGAGACGGGCGGTGCGCAGCTGCATGGGAACAGTGTACCCCGTCGGCTGCCGGAGAGGGCTCAGCGGTTCGCAAGGCGGCGGGGGGATTCAGTTACAATCCCTCGCATGGATCCGATTCCGGTCATCATCGAGAATCAGCAGGACGGGAAGTGGTACGTGATCGATCTCCCGGACAACTGGCTGCCAGTCGGGGGAATCATCACGATCTCCGCGGACGATCAGCCGTTCCCGACCCGCAATGCCGCCCAGCACGAGCGCGCGAAGCGCACCCAGGCGCGTCGGCGCTGACGAGGCCAGACCGACCGGCCCCACCTCATCCGTCAGACGACGTGTCAAATTAGCGCACTAGCCACCACTGAACCGCCGCACCAACCATAAATCGCCAGCATTACCGTAATTCAGCATCGTCTGCTCCTGCGCTGAAACGGTGCAGTTTGCGGCGCTGGAAGCGGGTGTCAGCCACCGGGAGACGGCCCTGACCGGCGCGGCGCGACTCCTTTGCCGCCTGATTTCACCCAATTGGGACGGTTTGGCCTCCCCGCCAGGTGGCCAGGCATCACCCTTGCTGCAGAGCAATTGACCTATTAGTCATTTATTGTCATGTATTGTCATCTTGAAGCCGCGCCCATGCCTATGTCGACTGTCGTTCTCGCTTCACGGCCGATGGCCAACGTGGGGATGGCATGAAGCGTCTCTCGAACAGCCTGCCGACACTGCTGTCGCTGCCGCGCGGCGCCAGGTTCTATGTCGCGGCGGTGATCGGCGCCGGGATCGGGTCGACGGCGGCTGCGGCGCTGCAGCTGCGTCTCGATCGTCCCTGGCTCTTCGTCGCCCTGCTGGCCGCCGCCGTGGTGACTTCCACCGCGAAGATCGAGCTGCCGCTCGGCCGCAGCCACTCCAATCTGTCGCTCTCGCACGCGGTCAACTTCTGGTCGCTGTTCACCCTTGGCGCGGCGCCCACCGTCTGCATCGCGGTGGTCTCGGCCTGGGCGCAGTGCACGCTGCGGCCGGGGCCGCGCAACCCCCTGCACCGCATCGTCTTCAGCATCGCCACTCTGGCGGTCACGGTGATGGTGTCCGGTCTGCCGCTGCCGCTGCTGCCGCACAGCGACGCCGGAGCCGCAGCGCTCGTCGAAGCGGCGGCGATCATCGGGCCGCTCTACTTCTTCGTCAACTCCTCCCTCGTCGCCGGGGCGATTGCGCTGACCACCCGCGAGCAGCTGGCGCGCGTCTGGCAGCGAAACTTCCTCTGGAGCGCTCCGAGCTACCTGGTGGGGGCAGGGCTGGCCGCTGTCGCCACCGCGGCGGTCTCGCGTGGCGCGTTCGGCTGGCTGGTGCTGCTGGCGCTGCCGCTCTATCTGGTCTTCCGCAGCTACCACACCGTCGTCGGCCGGCTGCGTGAAGAACAGGACGAAACCCGGCGCGCGATGGAGGTCCAGCTCGCCACCGTCGAGGCGCTGGCGCTGGCCATCGAGGCCAAGGCCGGCTCGACGCCGGAGCACATTCAGTCGATCCAGCTCTATGCCGCGATGCTCGCGGAAGCGGCGGGACTCTCGGATGCCGACATCCAGGCGGTGCGGACCGCGGCGCTGCTGCACGACATCGGCAACATGGCGGTGCCCGAACACATCCTCGCCAAGCCGATCCCGCTCACGCCAGAGGAGTTCGAGCGCATCAAGAACCATCCGCGCGTCGGCGCCGAGATTCTGCGCAACGTTCCCTTCGGCGGGCCGGTGGCCGACCTGGTGCTGTGCCATCACGAACGCTGGGACGGCCTCGGGTATCCCGCCGGACTAACCGGCGCCGGGATTCCCATCGGCGCGCGCATCCTCGCGATTGCCGACTGCTACAGCACCATGCAGTCGGAGCGGCCCTACCGCCGCGCCCATTCCACGGCGGCCGCGATCGCGGAGCTGCGCGACCAGGCCGGCTCGGCGTTCGATCCGGCGCTGGTCGACCTGCTCCTCTCCCATCTGAAGCTGGCCGCCGAGCCCGGCGCGGAGGCCGCGACCGGCCAGGACGCCTGGGCGCAGGGGGACGGCATCGTCGCGCTCCAGGACATCGCCCAGACCCACCGCGAAGAGCAGACGCTCTACGAGATTGCCCAGGCGCTCGGCTCGAGCCTCGGCGTCGCCGACGCCATGGCGCTGGTCAGCGACAAGGTCAGCCGCCTGGTCCCCTTCACCACGTGCGCGCTGTTTCTCGGCAATGAGGCCGACGGCTACACCTGCCGCTACGCCCAGGGCCCGGGCAGCGAAACACTGCGCGGCTGGGCGCCGCGCTCGTGGAGCGACATCTCGCTGCGGCTGCCCTCCTGCGCCGACGGCCGCGGCATCCACGGCGCGGACCTGGCCTCGATGCTGCCCTGCCCGCTCACTTTCGAAGGCGCGCTCATCGGCGGCATGGTCATCTATCACACCGTGCCCGGCTACTTCACCGACGAGCACCGGCGCCTGCTGTCGAGGGTCAGCGATCAGACCGCGGCGGTGATCTTCAATTCGACCCGGTTCGAGCAGACCGAGCTCGAGTCGCACACCGATGCCCTGACCGGCCTCGGCAACCGCCGTGCCCTGGATCGACAGTTCCAGAGCGGCCTCGAGCGCACCGCGCAGCAGGGGAGTACCGCCAGCCTGATCGTCCTCGACCTCGATCGGCTCAAGGAAATCAACGACACCTACGGACACGAAGCCGGCGACCGCGCCCTGCGGGCCGTCGGCTCGGTGCTCGGCTCGATGGTCGGCGAACAGGACGTCTGCGCCCGGTTTGCCGGCGACGAATTCGTAGTCCTGCTCTGGAACAGCACTCCGGAGCACGAGGCGCGGCGGGTGCGGGAGCTGCAGAACGCGGTCGCGATCTATCCCTTCGAGCCGCGCCCAGGCATCCGCGTCTCGCTGTCGATCAGCGCCGGGCCGGCGCGGTTCCCGGTCGACGGCGCGACCTTCGAGGACCTCCTGGCCGCCGCCGACGAGCGGATGTACCAGGACAAGGCCGGCCGCCGGTCGCGCAACTCGGGGCGTCACGCGCAGACCGCCGGCGAGCGCGCCTAGTAGTGGGCCGTCCGCAGCGCCACGGATGAGGCACGACGCCCGGCACCTCGAGTTGTGGATGGATTTAATGACCGCGCAGTGCTATCGTCCCCGCAGACGTGGCCAGCTCCGACACCCCCGACCCCTGTTTCGCCGTCCCGTTCTGCCCGATCTGCCGCGTCGGGCAGATGCGCATGACGTATCGCACCAGCCGCCTCGCAGTCTGCGTCTGCATGAGCTGCGAGACCACTCTCTCCGTGCCCGACACCGCCTGGAGTCTGGCGCCGCTGCCGGCCGCCGGGAACGACGCCCCGTCGGACGGCCAGTCATAACCCGCACCGGACTTATCAGTCGATAAGTCTCGCGCATGGGTTGACCGGGAAAATCATCCGCCCTTATACTGACGCTGCATGGTCATCCGCCGCACCATCCGCATTACGACGTCCCGGCTCCGCAGCACGCGGATCCGGGCGGTTGGTGGTGTCTGCGCGCTGGCTGGCTGAGAAACATCGAAACCAGAACATCTGCAGAACCCGCCGGCCCCCACGGGCCGGCGGGTTTTTTTTCGGCCGCGTTGCCCGCGGCCGTGTTCGCGATTCCGGAATCCGATATGCTGCGCACACTCGGCGACACTATCATCACCACCCTGGCGCCGGCGTCATGACGACGACGGCGCGGGGCTATCGGGCGGTGTTCCGCTGCACCGCCGGCTGCCACGGAGAGCATTCGATCTGGCAGCCGCTCTACCGCTGTCCGACCTGCGGCTCGCTGCTGCAGGTCGTCCACGACGTCGGCGCGCTCGGCGACCGCACCGCGGCCGAGTGGCGGCAGCTGTTCGACGCCCGCTACAAACGGACCGACTGGCCCTACGGCTCGGGCGTGTGGGGCAAGAAGGAGTGGGTCTGCCCCGAGCTCCGCAACGACAACGTCGTCTCCATGGACGAGGGGGGGACGAACATGTTCTGGGCGGAACGGTTCGGCCACGAGCTCGGGATCGAGGATCTCTGGGTCAAGCAGTGCGGCAACTCGCACACCGGCTCCTTCAAGGACCTCGGCATGACGGTCCTGGTCTCGGTGGTCCGCCAGATGGTCGCCGACGGCGCCGGGGTGCGGGCGGTCGCGTGCGCCTCCACAGGTGACACCTCGGCCGCCCTCGCAGCCTACGCGGCCGCGGCCGGCATCCCGGCGATTGTCATCCTCCCGCGCGGCCGGGTCACCGCCGCCCAGCTGGTGCAGCCGCTCGCCAACGGCGCGCGGGTGCTCTATCTCGACACCGACTTCGACGGCTGCATGACCATCGTCCGCCGCCTTGCCGAGGAGGAGGGCGTATACCTCGCCAACTCGATGAACAGCCTGCGGCTCGAGGGGCAGAAAACCCTGTCGATTGAGATTGCCCAGCAGTTCGACTGGGAAGTGCCCGACGTCGTGATCGTGCCCGGCGGCAATCTCGGCAACGTCAGCGCCATCGGCGCCGGCTTCGACCTGATGGTCGAGCTCGGCGTCATCACCCGCCGCCCGCGGATCGTGGTCGCGCAGGCCGCGGCCGCCAATCCGCTCTACGCCGCCTTCCGCAACAACTGGCGGTTCGAGCCGATGACCGCGAAGGCGACGATTGCCTCCGCGATCCAGATTGGCAACCCGGTCTCGATCCACAAAGCCATCGCCACGCTGCAGCGCTTCAACGGCATTGTCGAACAGGCGACCGAGAGCGAGCTCGCCGATGCCGCGGCGCGCGCCGACCGTACCGGCATGTTCAACTGTCCGCACACAGGGGTCGCGCTGGCCGCCCTGGAAAAGCTCGCCGCCCGCGGCGACATCGCCCCGACCGACCGCACCATCGTCATCTCGACCGCCAACGGCCTGAAGTTCAGCGAGTTCAAGGTCGCGTACCATACCGGCGCCCTCGACGGCGTCGTCTCCCGGCACGCCAATCCGCCGGTAGAGCTCCCCAACGACTACGACGCCGTCCGCCGGACGGTGGACAGCCTGGTGTCGGCGATCCCACCGGTGCCGGTCCGGCGCCGGAGCCACCCATGACACCGCGCCGCCCAGGCGCATCGGCCGCCGGCCTCGAGATCTGGAAGTTCGGCGGCGCCTCGCTCGCCGACGCCCCCGCCATCCAGCGCGCCGCGGCGCTGATTGCCGCCCACTCCGGCCCCGTGGTGGTCGTTGCCTCGGCACTGGGCGGGATTACCGACCTGCTGCTCGGCGGCGCGGCGCTGGCCCGCGCCGGGCAGACCGCGGCCGCGGCGCGGGTCGCCGCGCAGTTCCTGCGGCGCCATCGCGAGGTGGCGAAGGCGCTGATCCCCGAAGGCTCGGCGCGGCGCGCGCTGCTCGGACGGATCGATGCCGCGGCGCGCGAGTACCGCGACCTCTGCGGCGCCGTGGCGGCGCTGGGGCATGTCGCGCCCCGGGCCAGCGACATGCTGGTGTCGCGCGGCGAGCGCATCTCGGCCGCGATCCTCGCCGCCGCGGTGAGCCGCGCCAGGCGCGTCGCCGTTTACGCCGAGGCAACCGACTTCGTCGTCACCGACGGCCATCACGGCGGCGCCGCGCCCGACTTCGCCGAGACCGCACGGCGCGCCCGCCGCGTCCTCCGTCCGCTGCTCGCCGCCGGCAGCGTCCCGGTCGTCCCGGGGTTCATCGGCGCCGCCGCCGACGGCAGCGTCGTCACGCTCGGACGCGGCGGTTCGGACCTGACCGCGACCATGCTGGCGCCAGCGCTGGGGTCACGCCGGGTGGTGCTGTGGAAGGACGTCCCCGGCATCCTCACCGCCGACCCGAGGCTGGTGCCGGACGCCCGCCTGATCCCGCATCTGCACCACCGCGAGGCGGCCGAGGTCGCGCATTACGGCGCCAAGGTGCTGCATCCGCGGGCGCTGATTCCGCTGGCGGGGACGCGGATCGTGCTGCAAGTCCGATCGTTCGTGGACGTCCAGGCGCCGGGCACGGAAGTCTCGGCGCGCCGCTCGAGCACGGCCTATCCGGTCAAGGCGCTGGCGATCGTGCAGGGCCAGGCGATCGTGACGGTGGCCGGCAAGGGGATGATCGGCGTGCACGGCATCGCCGCGCGCACCTTCGCCGCGATCGAAGACGAGCGGCTGTCGGTGTCGACGATTTTCCAGGCGTCGTCCGAGAGCTCGATCGGCTTCACCCTGCCGGAGGCCGAATCGGAGCGGGCGGTGGCCAGCCTGCGCCAGGCGTTCCGCACCGAGATTGCCGCCGGGCTGATCGACAACGTCACCGCCCGCACCGGCATGGCGGTGGTGGCGGTGGTCGGCGACGGCATGGCGGGATCGCCGGGAGTCGCGGCGCGAGTATTCACCGCGCTCGCCTCGCGCGGCATCAACGTGGTGGCGATCGCGCAGGGCTCCTCTGAGCGCAACATCTCGTTTGCGGTGCCGGGAGCGGATGCCGCCGAGGCCGCGCGCAGCGTCCACGGCGCCTTCCAGCTCGCCAAGATCGGCGGCGGCCGGTCGCAGGCCGCGCCGCGGACCGACGTCGTGCTGCTGGGGTTTGGCCGGGTCGGACGCGCGCTGGCCGACCAGATCGCCGCCGCCAACGGCGGCCCGGCGGTCCGCGTCGTCGGACTCCTCGACCGCTCGGGCTACGTCTTCGATGCGCGAGGGCTGTCGCGGCGCCGGCTGCTGGCGCTGACCCGTCAGAAGGACGCCGGGGCGCTGCTCGCCTCGCTCGGCGGCGAACCGGCCGCGGCGGCCGACGCCCTCACCTTGATGTCCGCGCACGCCGTCTCTCGCCCGGTCATCGTCGACGTCACCAGCGACGACACCAACGACCTGCTGAGAGCGGCGCTCGGCCACGGCTTCGACGTCGTCCTGGCCAACAAGAAACCGCTGGCCGGATCGTGGCAGAGCTATGCGGCCCTGCAGGAGGCGACACGCGCCGGCGGGCGGCGGCTCCGCTACGAGGCCACGGTTGGCGCCGGGCTGCCGATCATCGACACCTTCGACAAGCTGGTCGAGACCGGCGACCGGGTGATGCGCATCGAAGGGTGCGTGAGCGGGACGCTGACGTATGTGGTCTCGGCGGTGTCGGTCGGGACGCCGTTCTCGGTCGCCGTGCGCGAGGCGGTCGAGCGCGGCTACGCCGAGCCGGATCCGCGCGACGACCTGTCGGGGCAGGACGCCGGGCGCAAGGCGCTGATTCTGGCGCGGCTGCTCGGCTACCGCGGCGCGGCGCCGCGTCCCGACGATCTCGTGCCGCGCCCGCTGCGGAAGCTGTCGATCCCGCAGTTCATGAAGCAGGTGGCCTCCCTCGATGCCAAATGGGCGGAGCGGACGCGCCGGGAGGCGGCGCGCGGCCATGTCCTCCGCTACGTTGTCACCGCCACGGCGCGCGGCGTCACCGCGAAGCTGGCCGCGGTTCCGGTCAACAGCCCGATCGGCGCCCTCCAGGGCACCCGCAATCTCGTCGCCTTCACCACCCGCCGCTACCGGACCGAACCGCTGGTCGTCAGCGGCCCCGGTGCAGGCGCCGAGGTGACGGCGGCCGGGATTCTCAACGACGTGTATTCCCTCGTCACGCGCTGAAGAGGTCCGATGCGAGCCGAGCCGAGCCCGTCCCTCCGCACCCGCGGCGTCAGCCCCGAGGCGATGCTGCGGCTGATTCTCACCAGCCGGGTCTACGACGTCGCCCACGACACGCCGCTCGAGCCGGCGCCGCGGCTGTCGAGGCGGCTGCAGAACACCGTGCTGCTCAAGCGCGAAGACCTGCAGCCGGTCTTCAGCTTCAAGATCCGCGGCGCCTACAACCACATCGCCCACCTCACCGAGTTGGAGCGGAGTGCCGGCGTCATCGCCGCGAGCGCCGGCAACCATGCGCAGGGGGTGGCGTTCTCGGCCCGCCACCTCGGCATCCGCGCGCTGATCGTGATGCCGCAAACGACGCCGGAGATCAAGGTGGACGCGGTGCGCGAGATGGGCGCCGAGGTGGTGCTGAGCGGCGACACCTATGCCGATGCCAAGGCGCACTGCGACGAGCTGGCGACCTCGACCGGGCTGGCGTTCGTTCATCCCTTCGACGATCCGCTGGTGATTGCCGGCCAGGGCACCATCGGCAACGAAATCCTGCGCCACCGCCTCGGCGACGTCTCCGCGATCTTCGTGCCGGTCGGCGGCGGCGGGCTGATCGCCGGCATCGCCAGCTACGTCAAGGCGGTGCGGCCGTCGATCCGGGTCATCGGCGTCGAGCCGTTCGAAGCCGACGCGATGTACCGCTCCCTCGAGGCCGGACGCCGGGTGGTTCTCGACGGCGTCGGCATCTTCGCCGACGGCGTCGCCGTCCGCGAAGTCGGCGAACTGACCTTTCCCATCGTCCAGGCGGGCGTCGACGAGATCGTCCGCGTCTCCAACGATGAGATCTGCGGCGCGATCAAGGACGTGTTCGACGACACCCGGTCGATCCTCGAGCCGGCGGGCGCGCTGGCCGTCGCCGGGCTGCGGGCCTGGGTCACGCGCACCGGCACGACCGGGGCGCGGGTGGCGGCCATCCTCAGCGGCGCCAACATGAACTTCGATCGGCTGCGCTTCGTCGCCGAGCGGGCCGAGCTCGGGGAGGCGCGGGAGGCGCTGTTCGGCGTCACCATCCCGGAACGGCCGGGGGCGTTCCGCGAGTTCTGCTCGGCGATCGGCCGCCGCGTCGTCACCGAGTTCAACTACCGCCTCAGCGGCCGGCAGCAGGCGCACATCTTCGTCGGCGTCGCTACCCGCTCACGCGCCGATGCCTCGGAGCTGGCGGCCGCGTTCCGCGCCGGCGGCTACGAGACCGCCATCCTGACCGACGACGAGACCGCGAAGCTGCACGTGCGCCACATGGTCGGCGGCCGCAGCGCCGACGTTGTCAACGAACAGATCTGCCGGTTCGAGTTCCCGGAGCGTCCCGGAGCGCTGATGGCGTTCCTCGAACAGCTGGGCGGACGCTGGAACATCAGCCTGTTCCACTACCGCAATCACGGCGCCGACTTCGGGCGCGTGCTCGCCGGCTTCGAGGTCCCGGCGGACGAGATGGGCGCGTTCGATGCGTTCCTCGAGGGCCTGGGTTACCGCTATCAGCGAGAGCTTGCCAACCCCGGCTACACGCTCTTCCTCAAAGGGGACACGCCGCGCTCCTGACTTGACCAACAGGGTCAACAACTTACGCTAAAGGCCGGTGTCCCTCGTGCTATGCTCCCGCGGTTCATGATGGCAGCGACAGGGCAGCCGGGATCCTCCCCAGACACCGCGGCACGACGGCCCGCGAGTGCGTGGCGGTCGCTGCTCGGCTCGCAGCAGGCCGGCCTGCTCTTCGTCATCCTTCTGCTCGGCACCGCGCTGACGCTTTTCGCCGGCAGCCACGTCGATCGCCTCACCGGCCAGCCGGTCAACAACTTCCTCAACTCCTACACCCTCATTCAGACCGCGACCGACGCCAGCTTCTTCGCGATCATGGCGGTCGGCGCCACGGTGGTGATCATCTCCGGCGGCATCGACCTGTCGGTCGGCTCGATCTATGCCCTCGCCGGCGTCGCCGCGGCGATGGTCCTGCGCGCCCATGGTCCGGCGGACGGCTTCGGCGCCGTCGCCACCGGCTTGACCGTTGCCGTGGGTGTCGGCCTGCTCTGCGGCGCGCTCAACGGCCTGATGGTGGTGTGGCTCAACGTCCACCCCTTCATCATCACGCTGGGAACGATGTGGATCCTGCGTGGGGTGGCGTTCGTGGCCAGCTCCGCCGAGAGCATCCTGCTGCCGCGGGCGCTGACGCAGGTGGCCAAGGCCTCGCTCGGCTTGAACGCCTCGCTGTATCCGGTGCCGATGCTCGCCATGCTGCTGGTGACCGTGGTCGGCGCCGTCTACCTCCGGATGACGGTGATGGGCCGCCACGTCTTCGCCCTCGGGGGCAACCCCGAGGCCAGCCGCTTCTCGGGCCTGTCGCTGCGGCGCATCCAGGCCAGCGTCTTCATCATCTCTGGCCTGACCGCCGGCATTGCCGCCTTCATCGGCGCCAGCTTCTACGGCTCGGCCTCGTGCGTGGACGCCACCGGCTACGAGCTCTACGTCATCGCCTCCGCGGTCGTCGGCGGCGCCAGCCTGGCCGGCGGCAAGGGCAGCGCGATCAGCGCGATGCTCGGGGCGCTGCTCATCGTCCTCATTCGCCAGTCGATCCGCACCCTCCACTTCGACCAGAATTACGAATGGATCATCATCGGCAGCGCCACCATCATCGCCGTGGTGCTCGACCGGGCGAGCGCCGGATTCACGGCACGGCGGCTGGCGCGGGCGGCGACGCGCTGACCCTGCCGATCTTCAGGGAGACACACGCATGATCACACGACGACCCGCATTCCTCGCTCTGGCTCTCGCCGCCGCGCTGTTCGCGGGATGCCGCGGACGGCAGGAGGCCCCCGCCGCCAATGGCGCCTCGGGCGCGCCCGGCGACGGCCTCAAGATCGCAATGATCGCCAAGAGCTCCACCAACCCGGTGTTCCTGTCGGCCCGCACCGGCGCCGAGGCGGCCGCCAAAGAGCTGTCGCAGTCGCGGGGGATTCCGATCGAGATCGTGTGGATGACGCCCCCCGCCGAAGACGGGCAGGTCCAGGCCCAGCGCATCGCCCAGGCGGTGAATGAGGGGGCCAACGCCATCCTCATCTCCTGCTCGGATGCCGGCAAGGTCACCGGCGCCATCAACGACGCTGTCGCGCGCGGCGTGCAGGTGATGACCTTCGACAGCGACGCGCCGCAATCGAAGCGCTTCGCCTTCTACGGTGTGGACGACGTCAAGACCGGCGAGGCGGTGATGCGGGAGCTGGCGCCGCTGATGCACGACAAGGGGGCGGTGGCGATTCTCGCCGGCAACCAGAACGCCCCCAACCTCCGCAACCGCGTCCTCGGGGTCAAGCAGGAGGCCGCCAAACATCCCGGCATCCGCATCGTCGATACCTTCTACCACATCGAAACGCCACAGGACGCGGCCGCCGAAGTCGTCCGCGCGCAGAACGCCAACCCGCAGATTCAGGGCTGGGCGATGATCGGCGGCTGGCCGCTCTTCACGCCGACGCTGCTGACCGACCTCGACCCGGCCCGCGTCAAGATTGTCGCCGTCGACGCGCTGCCGGTCGAGCTCGTCTACGTCGACAAGGGGCTGGCGCCGGTCCTCCTCGCCCAGCCGACCTATCAATGGGGCTACGTCTCGGTCCAGCGCATTGTCGACAAGGTGCACCTCAAGAAGGACGTTCCCGAGATCATTCCGATGGAAGTGGTGCGGGTCACCAAGGAGAACCTCGGCACCTGGGCGCGCCAGCTGAAGGAGTGGGGCTTCACCGACGTGCCGGACGCCTATCTCAAGCTGCCCTGAGGACCACCGGCATGGCGACCGCCGCGCCCGCCGTCCGCTTCGATCACCTCACCCGGCGCTTCCCGGGCGTGCTGGCGCTCGACGACGTCAGTTTCGAGATCGCGGCCGGCTCGTGCCATGCGCTCTGCGGCGAGAACGGCGCCGGCAAGAGCACGCTCGGGAAGATCCTCGCGGGCATCCAGCCGCCCGATGCCGGGCGGGTGATCGTCAACGGCGTGCCCCTGGCTGGCGGCGGTCCGCCGGCGGCGCTGGCCGTCGGGGTCGCTATCGTCCACCAGGAACTGGCGTTCTGCGAGAATCTCAGCGTCGCGGAGAACCTGTGCCTCGGGACGCTGCCGCGCCGCGGTCCGTTCCTGTCGCGCAGCGCGATGCGGCGGCGGGCGGCGGCGATGCTGGCGGCGATCGACGCCGCCATCGACGTCGACCGCCTGGTCGGCGATCTCAGCACCGGGCAGCAGCAGATGCTGCAGATCGCCGCGGCGGTCGGACACGAGGCGCGGATCATCGTCTTCGACGAGCCCAGCAGCAGCCTGTCGCAGCACGAAGCGGAGAAGCTCTACACGCTGATCGGGCGCCTCAAGGCGCAGGGGGTGACGCTCATCTACGTCAGCCACCGCATGGACGAGATCTTCCGGCTGTGCGACACCATCACCGTGCTGCGCGACGGCCGCCACGTCAGCACGCAGGCGGCAGCGTCGCTCGACGAGGGGGCGCTCGTCGAGGCGATGATCGGCCGGCGGCTGGGAGAGTATTTTCCCCGCCATGTCGAGGCGGGCGCGGGCGCGGAGCTGCTCCGGGTGGAGGGCTTCTCCAGCCCGGGCCGCTTCGAGGATGTCTCGTTCACGGTGCACGCCGGAGAAGTCGTCGGCCTGGCGGGGCTGGTCGGGGCCGGACGGTCCGAGATCGCCCAGGCGCTGTTCGGCCTGGACGGGGCCGCGAGCGGACGGATGTGGATCGCCGGAGCGCCGGCGCGCCCGGCCTCCCCGGCTGAGGCGATGCGGCTGGGCCTCGCGCTGGTGCCAGAGGATCGCAAGCGCCAGGGGCTGGTGCTGTCGATGTCGGCGTTGAGCAATACCACCCTGCCGACGCTGCGCGCGCTCTCGCGCCTGACCTTCGTGCGCCGCGCCGCGGAACGCGCCATCGGGCGCGCGTTCTTCGAGCGGCTGCGCGTCCGGGCGCCGTCACTCGACGCCGTCGCCGCGGGACTGTCGGGCGGGAACCAGCAGAAGCTGGTGCTCGCCAAGTGGCTGGCGGCCGAGTGCCGGGTGCTGATTCTCGACGAGCCGACGCGGGGGGTGGACGTCGGCGCCAAGGCGGAGATTCACGCGCTCATCGACGAGCTGGCGGCGGGCGGCGCCGGCGTGCTGCTGATCTCGAGCGAGCTGCCCGAGGTGCTGCACCTGTCGACGCGGATTCTCGTGCTCCGCGACGGCCGGCTGGCGGGCGAGCTGCCCCGCGCCGCCGCCACCCAGGCGGCGGTGATGCGGCTGATGGCGGGATCGCCGGCGGCCTGAGTCCGGTATCGGGCTAGGGCTTGAAGCGCTTCCAGTCGATGCCCAGCTTCCGCACCTTGTAGTTGACGATCCGCTCGGTCGTGCGCAGCAGCCGCGCCGCCTTGGCGCGGTTGCCGCGGGCGCTCTTGAGCGCGTCCTGCAGCAGATCCTTCTCGTAGGCCGCCACCGCATCGTCCAGGGCGATGCTCATCACCGTGCCGGAGGCCTCCGCGGTCTGCAGCGTCGGCGAGAGGTGGTGGGCATGGATGACGTGGCCATCGCAGACCAGCACCGCGCGCTCGATGACGTTCTGCAGCTCGCGGGCGTTGCCCGGCCAGTGATACGACGTCAGCATGTCGATCGCCGGGGTCGCCAGGCGGCGGATGTCGCGGCCGTGTTCCGCCGAGTAGCGCTGTAGGAAGTGGTCGGCGAGCAGCAGCACGTCCGGCTTGCGCTCGCGCAGCGGCGGGATGAAGATCGGGAAGACGTTGAGCCGGTAGAACAGGTCCTCGCGGAACGATCCCTTCTCGATGGCGCGCTCGAGGTCCTTGTTGGTGGCGGCGATCAGCCGGACGTCGGACTTGAGCGTCTCGTGGCCGCCCAGCCGTTCGAACTCGCGCTCCTGCAGCACCCGCAGCAGCTTGACCTGGGTCGACAGCTGGACGTCGCCGATCTCGTCGAGGAACAGCGTTCCCCCTTCGGCGAGCTCGAAGCGCCCCTTCTTGCGCGCGTCGGCGCCGGTGAACGCCCCCTTTTCGTAGCCGAACAGCTCCGACTCGATGAGGGTGTCCGGCAGCGCGCCGCAGCTTACCTTGACGAACGGCTTCTTGGCGCGCGCCGAGTTGTAGTGGATGGCGCTGGCAATCAGCTCCTTGCCGGTGCCGGACTCGCCGCGCAGCAGCACGGTGGTGTTGGTGCGCGCCACCTGCGCCACCTGCTCGTAGACCCGCTGCATCGGGCCGCTGTTGCCGACGATCCCGGCGAAGTCGTAGCGCTCGCGCAGCTCCTGCTTGAGGTGGGCGTTCTCGTTGACCAGCCGCTTGTGCTGCGCCGCGACGAGACGCTGCACCTTCAGCGCCTGGCCGACCATCGAGGCGACGACGCTGTAGAAGGCTTTCGAGCGCTCGTAATTGCGGTCGGCCTTGAACTTGAGGTTGACCCCGAGTGCGCCGACGACGCGCCGGTCGACGCCAATCGGCACGCAGATGAAGCTCGACTCCTCCTGCGCGTCGTCGCGGCCGGTGCCGCGCAGCACCAGCGAGGGCTCGCGGCTGACGCGCGGGACGATCACCGCCTTGCCGGTCTCGACGACCGTGCCGATGACCCCTTCGCCGAGGGTGTAGTGGATGTGGTGAGCGGGACGATTGAGGCCGTAGGCGGCGTCGACGTGGAGCTGCCGGCCGTCCTCCTCGAGGCGCACCACCAGGCTCTGGGGAATGGCGTGGCGGCGGGCAAGCGTCTCGAGCACCACCTGCAGCGCGGCGCGGGTGTTGAGCGTGCTCGAGAGCGCGTCGGTGATCTGCAGCAGCGTCGCCAGACGCTCCTGCTCGGTGGTCGGCCCATCGGCGGGCGTGGCGCGGGCGCCGGCCCTGACGGTCATCGGCGCGCGCAACCCTGGTTAACAAAATTGTTGTGAGACTCGATCGGCATGCTCCAATTCTCACCCGAGGTCACACGCGCGTCAACGAAGATCGGCTATTACGAACGTGTTTCTCGACTCCACGTAGAGGCGGAGACCTTCCCGCCGGACGCAATTGTCTGACGGCTGATGGTGTATTGACAAAATTGTCACTTATGCGCGGCGCCAGAGCTCGCTCGCGGCGCCAGCCCAAACCACATCGAGGCAGCGCATTAACGCCAGCGGCGGAGCGCGTGACCTGGTGGCGGCCCCCTTGCTCTTGCCGTCAGCGGAACGGGTTGTTCGAGTCCGCCGTTCCAAGGAGCCGCGCCGTGCCTGTCCTCGCGTCCTCGGTCCTCGTGTCTTCGCTGTCCATCCTCGGCCTGAATACGGCGGTGCTGCACCCGGCGCTGACGATGACGCCGTGCAGTCAGCTGGCGCCGAACATCCACGCCGGTGCCCAGCTGCGCCGCACCATCGAGCAGCTGCTCGAGCGTTCGCCGACGCTGCGGTCGCAGTGCGGCCGGATTGCCGCCGCGCGGGTGCTGGTGCGGGTCGAGGTCTCGTCAACCGCCGCCGACGCGCTGACGCGGGCGCGATCGGTGGCGCGGCGCTACGCCTCGGGGCTGGTGGTCGTCGACGTCGAGCTGCCGCCGGCCAGCGGTGACTTCGCCGAGCTGCTCGCCCACGAGTTCGAGCACGTGGTCGAGATCGTCGACGGTGTCGACTTCAAGGCGGCCGCGGATCAGGGCGACGGCGAGGCGATGTGGCGGCGGGCGGATGGCGCCTACGAGTCGGAACGGGCGAAGGCGGCCGGCCTGGCGGCAGCAGCCGAGGCCCGGCCCGCGGAGGCGCCGCTGGCCCTGGCGCTCGGTCGGGGCACCGCCGCGGCGGCGCGGGCGGCGTGGCGCTCGGTGCTCGCGCTCTTCTGAGAGATCCGGGTTCCGGGCTGCCGCTTCCGGGTGCTAAGGGCCCGTCAGGGAATAACTGCACCATTCTGGCCGCCGATGCGTCCCGCCGGGCGTCGTTGCTCGGCGCTCGCATACGTCGAGTATGCTCGCTT